>DASZDF010000059.1:0-5072 GCA_035942275.1 Solirubrobacteraceae bacterium
GGACTGGATAGCCGCGGCGCGCATCGACATCGAGATGACGCGGCTGCTGACGCTCAAGACCGCGTGGCTGATGGACACGGTCGGCAACAAGCACGCGCGGACCGAGATCGCGGCGATCAAGGTCGCGGCGCCGAACGTCGCGCTGCGGGTGATCGACCGCGCGATCCAGGTGCACGGCGGCGGCGGGGTCTCCGACGACTTCGGCCTCGCGTGGTCGTGGGCGCACATCCGGACGCTGCGGCTCGCCGACGGGCCCGACGAGGTCCACAAGATGACGATCGCGCGACGCGAGCTTCGTGCGCATGCGTGACAATCAGCGCTGATGCGCCAGCTCACGAGCCTCGACGCCCAGTTCCTCGCGCTCGAGACGGGCAGCCAGACCGGTCACGTCGGCGGCCTCGCGATCGTCGATCCCTCGACCGCGCCGGGCGGGAGCTTCGACTGCGGCGTCCTGCGGGAGCTGCTGCGCGAGCGCCTGCCGCTGCTCCCGCCGTTCCGCTGGCGGCTCGCCGAGGTGCCGCTGGGGCTCGACTACCCGTACTGGGTCGACGACACGGACTTCGACCTCGAGTACCACGTGCGCGAGATCGCGCTCCCGCGGCCCGGGTCCGACGCGCAGCTCGCGGCGCAGGTCGCGCGGATCCACTCGCGTCCGCTCGACCGCTCGCGCCCGCTGTGGGAGCTGTACCTGATCGAGGGCCTCGAGTCCGGCCTGAGCGCGGTGCTGACGAAGATCCACCACGCGGTCATCGACGGCAGGTCGGGCGCGGAGATCATGGGCGTGCTCCTGGACCTCGCGCCGGAGGGCCGCGAGCTGCCGCCGCCGCCCGAGGACGGCGGGAACGGCTCGGCGGGCGGCGACGAGCCGGGCTCGCTCGAGATGCTCGGCCGCGGCCTGCTCGGCGTGCCGCGCTACCCGCTGCGGGCGCTGCGCGCGGTGCCGCGCGCGATCCCGAACATCGAGGACACGCCGTTCGCGACGCTGCCCGGCGCCTCCACCATCGGCAGGCTGACGGGCGGGTCGAAGGGCGGCCTGGAGCGGTTCGCCGCGCCGAAGACGACGTTCAACAAGCGGATCTCGCCGCACCGGCGCTTCGCGTTCGGGCAGATGGAGCTCGACGACGTCAAGCGCGTCAAGAACCACTACGGCTGCACGGTCAACGACGTCGTCATGGCGATCTGCGCGAGCGCCGTGCGGCGCTGGCTGATCGAGCACGACGAGCTGCCCGACGAGCCGCTCGTGACGCAGGTCCCGGTGAGCGTGCGCTCGGACGAGCAGATGGGGACGTACGGCAACCGGATCCTGCTGATGGGCGCGCCGCTCTTCACGAACGAAGAGGACCCCGTCCAGCGGCTGTTCCTCATCCACGACGCGATGAAGGGCGTCAAGGAGCGGCACAAGGCGATCCCCGCCGAGCTGCTGCAGGACGCCAACCACTTCATCCCGCCGGCGGTGTTCTCGCGCGCGGCGCAGCTCACGTTCCGGCTCTCGACGTCGCGCCCCGGGCGCCCGAACTGGAACCTCGTGATCTCGAACGTCCCCGGCCCGCAGTTCCCGCTGTACCTGGGCGGCGCCGAGCTCCAGGCGAACTACCCCGTGAGCGTCATCACCCACGGGATGGGGCTGAACATCACGGTGATGTCGTACCGCGGGCACCTCGACTTCGGGATCCTCGCCGACCGCGACCAGATGCCCGACGTCTGGAAGCTGATCGGCTGGCTGCAGGACGGGCTCGACGAGCTCGAGCCGGCGTGAACCTCCTCTGGGCGATCGCGCCGAAGGTCATCGCCGGCCACACGCTGCTGTATCGCGCCTCGCGCGGGATCGTCGGCCACCGGATCCCGGGCGCGCCGCCGATGCTGCTGCTCGACCACGTCGGCGCGAAGAGCGGCCGCCGCCGCACGACACCCCTCGCGTACCTCGAGGACGGCGACGACGTGATCATCGTCGCGTCGAAGGGCGGGCATCCACGGCACCCGGCGTGGTTCCACAACCTGCGCGCGAACCCGGAGACGACGATCCAGATCGGGTCGGAGAAGCGCGACGTGACTGCGCGGGTGGCCTCGGCGGCCGAGCGCGCGCGGCTGTGGCCGATGGTCGTCGGCCTCTACGACGGCTACGCCGCCTACCAGCGCAAGACGGATCGCGAGATCCCGCTCGTGATCCGCTCGCCGCGCTAGCGGACGTCGAGCTCGATCGCGGGCGCGGGCGCGAGCAGCAGCGTCACGCCGGTGCGCGGGTCGCGCGGCGACGCCCGCTGCTCGCGCAGGACGATCGCGCTCCAGGTCTCGCCCGCGTCGAGCTTCGGCGCGAGCTCGGCCGCGAGCTCGCGGGGGACCCAGCCGAGCTGCCCGCCCGCGGCCGCGCCGCTCCCCGCGGCGGCGCCGCTCCCCACCTCCACCGCGACCGCGTTCGGGTCGTGCTCGTTCGCCGGATCCCGCCGGAGCACCAGCTCCGCGCCGGGCTCGACCGCGTCGCTCTGCAGCACGTCGTCGTGGAACTGCGCCGCGCCCGCCGCTCCGGCGACGAGGAGGCCCTGCTCGCGCAGCGCGTCGCGGCCGAGGAAGCGCCCGGTCTCGGGATCGATCGGGACGAACCCCGCGAGCCACACGATGCCGCCGTCGTCGGGATACCAGTACTTCTCCTCGCGCGTCACGATCACCCTCACGGCGCGGACTCTGCCGTATGGTCCCGCGCCGTGAGCACGATCCCCGGCATCGGGACCCTCGCCGCGGTCCCCGCGGACCTCCTCGCGACGCTGCGCACGCTGCCCCCGCTCCAGGGACGCATCGACCAGATGGCGGAGTCGACGGCCGTGCTGCCGGCGATGAACGAGACCATCGAGCGCGTCGCCGACGACACCCGCGCTCTGCCCGAGCTGCGGCGGGCGATGAAGAGCGTCGCCGACGCCACCGGCCCGCTGCCCGAGGTCGCCGCCGCGACCGGGGTCCTGCCGCAGATGGACGACCGCATGGCGGAGATTGCGGCCGCGATGCCGACGCTCGTCGAGGTCCAGCAGCACCTGGCCGAGCTGCCCGAGACGATGGAGAAGCTGACCGGCGTCCTCGAGGAGCTGCTGAGGTCGATGGGCCGGCTCGAGAAGAACGTGGCGGCGCTGAGCACGTCGCTCGAGCCCCTCGGCGGCTCGATGACCACGCTCGACGAGAACGTCGGCTCCCTGCGCACCGCGCTCGAGCCGCTCGCCCCCGCGATGACCCGCCTCGACGAGGACGTCACCTCGCTGAACGCCGCCGTCGAGCCGCTCGGCCGCATCGCCGACCGCGTCCCGCTGCGGAACAGGAAGTCCTGACTAGCGGCCGAAGCGGCTGACGAAGTGCGCCGCTCGCGGCGCGATCTCGCCCAGCGTGCGCCGCGTCTCCGCGAGCCCCGCCCGCAGCTCCTGGTCGCCGACCTCGACCGGCAGCAGCGAGTCCTGCAGCTCGGAGAGCAGCGCGTCGCTCTCCTCCACCGCCTCGACGGCGGATTCGAGGAAGCCCTTGACGCCGTGCGACGCGGCGCCGGCGGGCGGCGCGGGCGCGAACGTCCGCACGGCCAGGCTGTGCCGGGAGGCGAACGCGGCGTGTGCGCGCTTGGCCTGGCCGTACGCCGCCTGGACCGGCCGGAACAGCTCCTCCTCGAGCGTGTCCGCCGAGCGCTCGTCGAGCTGCTCGTAGGCATCCCCGAGCGCCGACAGCGCGACGCCGAGCTCGTCGATCGCACGCGCGATCTCGTCGAGCAGCTCCTGCCGCGCCTCGGCGGTGACGTACGTCATCGACCAGAGGGTACGGCGGCCGTCGCGACCAGGCTGCCGAGCAGCGCGAGCGCCTCGGCCGATCGCGTTCCCGGCTCGGCGGTGTAGGCGTAGATGGTCAGCTCGGTGTCGAAGACCACGGCCAGGCCCTCGTAGCGCAGCTCCATGTCGCCCACCTGCGGGTGGTGCAGGCGCTTGACGCCGCTGACGTGGTAGCGGACGTCGTGGCGCGCCCAGTACTGGCGGAACTCCTCGCTGCGCGTGGACAACTCGCCGACGAGGTCGGTGAGCGCGCGGTCGTCGGGGTTGCGGCCGGCGGCCGAGCGCAGGGCGCCGACGACGTCACGGGCGACGGAGTCCCAGTCGGGATAGAGGTCGCGCGCACGGTGGTCGAGGAAGATGAAGCGCGCGGCGTTCGGGCGCTCCTGGCCGTCGAAGACGTCGGCGAACAGCGCGCGGCCGAGCGCGTTGGCGGCGAGGAAGTCCTGGCGGTCGTTGCCGAGCACGGCCGGGATCCCCGTGATCGCGTCGAGGATCTGCTGCACCGAGGGACGGATCGCGTGCTTGGCCGTCCGCCGGCGCGGGCGCGGCGCGAGGGGCTGCACGGCCCGCGCCAGGTCGAACAGGTGCGCGCGCTCGGCCTCGTCGAGCCGCAGGGCCCGGGCGAGGGCGTCGAGCACGCCGTCCGAGACGCCGGCCACGTCGCCACGCTCGAGCCGCGTGTAGTACGGGACGCTCACGCCCGCCAGGACGGCGACCTCCTCCCGGCGCAGGCCCGGGACGCGCCGGGCGCCGTAGTCGGGCAGCCCCACGTCGGCGGCCTTCAGCCGCGCCCGGCGGGAGGTGAGGAACTCGCGGATCTCGGTGCGGGTGTCCATCGCCCTCCCGAGCGTAGACCCATGCCGCGGCCGCCGGGTGACCCTGCCAGGGTCACCCTCGCAGGGTCTCTCACTCCGCGCGGATCGGTGCTTCCGTATCGGGCATGACCCCCCCCGACACCAAGACCTGGCTCGTCACAGGAGCCGCCCGCGGCATGGGCGTCGACTTCGCCCGTGCCGCCCTGGCCGCCGGCCACAACGTCGTCGCCACCGGCCGCGACCCCGACGCCGTCCGCTCCGCCGTCGGCGAGCACGAGAACCTGCTCGTCACCGCCCTGGACGTCACCGACGCTCGCAGCGCCGAGCAGGCCGTCACCGCAGCCGTCGAGCGGTTCGGCGCCGTCGACGTGCTGGTCAACAACGCGGCCAACTTCTTCGGCGGCTTCTTCGAGGAGCTCTCCCCGCAGCAGATCCGCAGCCAGATCGAGACCAACCTGTTCGG
>DASZDF010000060.1:0-2674 GCA_035942275.1 Solirubrobacteraceae bacterium
CGCGCCGCGCGAGCTGCAGGTGTACTCGCTGCAGCGCGCCGCCTAGCCCGTCACTCCCCCGGGGCGTCCTCGACCGCGGGCATGGCGGCCAGCACGCGGTCGAGGCACGGCCCGACCTCGGGCCCGTCGGCCTCGGGCACCTCGACCTGGCAGCCGCCGCCCCGCGTTGCCGGGCCGAGCTTCAGCGCGTAGCGGCCCTTGCGGTCGGGTCCGTCGACCGACATGTCGAGGTTGAGCACGTGGAAGCGGATGCTCTCCGCTCCGGGGAAGCCGAACACCTCCACGACGCGCCCGTCGAAGGTGAGCAGGATGTCGTCGGCCCAGACCTCGTCGAGCGGGGCGTCGGAGGACATGGCGCGACGCTACCAGCGCCGGCAGTCGGCGCTCGGCGACCCCCGTCGCGGCGCGTCAGGTGGCGTGCGTCGCGCCGAACTGCTGCACGAGCGCGGCGAGCTGACGGGCGGGAACGGCGAGGCCGCGCCAGTCCGGCTCTTCGGACGTGAGGCCGTCCGCGACGTTCTCGCTCAGCTCGTAGGTCCGCTCCTCGTCCAGGCCCAGCTCGTCGGCGGCCGGCGCCTCGTCCCCGGCGCGGCGGAAGTGCAGCAGCATGAGGTCCGTCTTCACGCTCTCGCCGTCGGAGGCTCCCTCGGCGCGGCGCTGCACCACGGCGGCCTGGATGTCGCGGATGCGGTCGAGCGCCTCGGCGGTGACCCGCACGACGTCCTCGTAGCCCTGGCGGTCGAGGTCGGCCGGGACCCACGAGACGTGCACGTCGTCGGCGTCGAACCCGCCGCGGGCCATCGCCGTCCACGTCCGCTCCTCGATCACCTCGAGAGCGGCGGCGAAGAGGCGCCGCCGGCCGGCGACCGGGATGAGGGCCCACTCCTCGTCGGTGACGAGCGCGTCGCGCGTGGCGCGGTACGCGGCCTCCGGCCCGGTGCTTCCGGTGACCGGCTCGGCGAGGTCGTGCCGCTGCAGCAGGTCGAGGCGCTCCATCACCTCGTCGACCGTCGCGCCGATGAACTGCGCGATCGCCGTGGGGGTCCCGTCGACGACCGGCGCGGTCAGCGCGCTGAAGACCTGGACGGCGAGCGCGTCGCGCAGCGGCTCGGGGAGCTGTGCGGCGGGCGTGGTCGGAGGCGGGGAGGGAGTGGCGCGCTCGGCCTCGGGCCCGGTCGCCGGCTGCGGTTTCGGCATGACGAGAGCCTACGGCCCAGCCCGAGAAAGTTCAACAACTCAAGTGCCCTCTAGCGCCCCGGTTTGAAACGAAACGTTCGCCGACCCGGGTCTGCTCGGTGACGAGCGTTCAACGCTAGAGGGGGTGAAGGCAGATGAAGGTGAAGCCCAGCGACCGGCGGATGGGGTCGACCGCGTCGATCTACAAGCTCGGTTAGGCCGCGCGACGCGCGGGGCGGCCGCCGGCCGCCCCGTCCGCGTCGGCGAAACGATCTGGCGCGTTGGCGGGGTCAACAGGGCATGACTGCAACCACCGCCGCGCCGGACGCGGCGATCCGCGCCTACGACGAGATGGCGCCGATCTACGACGCCTTCACGGCCCACCACCGCCACGACGTGTGGACGGACATGGTCGTCGCGCTGCTCCGGCCGCACGGCCTCGCCGATCGCGGGCGCCTGCTCGACGTCGGCTGCGGGACCGGCAAGAGCTTCCTGCCGTGGGAGGCCCGGGGGTGGGACGTCGTGGCGTGTGACTCGTCGCCCGCGATGGTGCGCCGGGCCGCCGCCAAGGCGGGGCCGCGAACGGAGACCCTCGTCGCCGACGCGCGCGACCTCGGCGCGCTCGGGAGCTTCGAGCTCGTGACGATGGTCGACGACGTCCTGAACTACCTCGCGCCCGGCGAGGTGGACGCCGCGTTCGAAGGCGCCGCGCGGAACCTGGCGCGCGGCGGGCTCTTCGTGTTCGACGTGAACCTGCTGCGCGCCTACCGGACGTTCTTCGCCGAGACCCACGTCCTCGGCACCGACGAGTGCTTCATGGTGTGGCGAGGCGCCGCCTCGCCCGAGTTCGCGCCCGCGGAGGTCGCGGAGGCCACGCTCGACGCCTTCGTCGAGCACGAGCCGGGCTGCTGGTCGCGCGTCCACGCCCTCCATCGCCAGCACCACCACCCGCCGGCCGAGCTGGCCGAGCGGCTGCGGGCGGCGGGCTTCGAGGTCTGCGGCCTGCACGGCGTCGACGACGAGTGCCGCGCCGGCGACGCGGTCGACGAGCAGCGGCACGGCAAGGCCGTCGTCGTCGCGCGGCGGCGCTGAGCCCATGCCGACCTACAGCCTCAGGGAGATGGTCGAGGCGTTCCCGGCGACCGACGGCGCGATCTACTTCCTGCGCGGCGGGACGAACGCCGAGCACGTCCTCGAGGAGCCGACCGGCCTCGACCGCCGCGTCCTCGAGCTGCTGCACCGCCCGTGCTCGCGGCGCGAGCTGGAGGACGCCGCCGCGGGCGACCCGCGCGAGCACGAGCTCGACGAGCTCCTCGACGCGCTCGACACGCTCGGCCTGCTCGAGACGTGCGACCCGGCCGCCGCGCCGGAGCCGGACGTGCTCGACCCGGAGGCGCGGGCGCGGTTCGACCGGCAGCTTCCGTACTTCGCGGCGGCGGGCGGCGCCGCCGGGGGCGCCGAGGCGCAGCGACGCCTCATGGAGGCGACGGTCGCGATC
>DASZDF010000061.1:0-3640 GCA_035942275.1 Solirubrobacteraceae bacterium
GCCGTAGTCGCGGTCGTGGTCGGCGAGCTGGCGGCGCGTCCCCATCGCGACGAGGCGCGCCTGCTCGGCGACGGCGCCCGAGCGGGCGGCGAGGGACGACGGCACCGCGTCGAAGCGGCGCGCCGCGCCGTCGACGAGCGACGAGCGCTCCGCGAAGAACGACGCGGCGCGGGCGTCGAGCTCGAGGCCGACCAGCTTCACGGCCTCCGCTCCGGGCACCCGCCGCACGACCGCGCCGAGCAGCGCCCGCGCCTCCGCGACGCCGCGCTCGCGCTCCGCCATGAACCCGCGCTGGGCGAGGGCCGCGTCGAGCCCGCGGCCGCGGACGTCGCCGAGCAGCCCGTCGAGCCGCGCGCCGGCGCGCAGGCGCGAGCCGCACGCCCCGAGCCGCTCGAGCCCACGCGCCACGCGGACGGGCACGTCGTCGCCGCAACGCGAAGCGAAAACGAGCCCCTGCCGCAGCTCGGCCGCGGACGGAACCGCCATCTCCGCGGAGCGCGACGGCGTGTAGGCGGCCCACGCCACGTGGTTGCACACCGGGACGTTGTCGGTGTGGCCGATCGCGGTGATCACCGGCTTCGCGCACGCGAACAGCGCACGGCAGAGGCGCTCGTCGTCGAACGCGACGAGGTCCTGCACCGACCCGCCGCCGCGCGCGACGACGATGACGTCGACGAGCGGGTGCTCCTGCATCCGGGCGAGGGCGTCGATCAGGTCGCGAGGCGCGGCGGCGCCCTGGACGAGCGCGCCGCAGGTGACGACGTGGACGGGCGGGAAGCGGTCGACGAGCGCGCGGATCACGTCCGACATCCCGTCCGACGACCGGCCGGCGATGACGCCGACCGCGCGCGGGAACCGCGGCAGCGCCTTGCGCCGCGCCCCGTCGGTGAGACCCTCTGCGGTCAGCCGCTCGAGCAGCTCCGCCCGGCGGCGCAGCAGCTCCCCCTCGCCCGCGAGGCGGACGCCGGTGACGATGACGCTGACCCGCCCGGTCGCGGCCCAGAAGTCCGGCCGCTCGATGCGCACCTGCACGAGGTCGCCGTGCCGCGGCTCGTGGTCGAGGCGGCGCAGGTCGCGCGCGAAGACCTTGCACGAGAGGACGGCCTCGCCGTCGGAGATGTCGAAGACGAGCATCCCGCCGCCGCCGACCCGCTTCGGCCGCTGGACCTCCCCCTCGACTACCGCGCCGCCGACCTGCCGGAGCGCACGCCCGATCCGCGCCGCGTACTCGCTGACACCTGCGACCTCGACCTGCTGCTCCACGAAGGACATGGGCCGAGGGAAAATAGGCCCGCGGGCGGACGGACCCGCCCCGCGTGTAGCGTCAGCGCATGCGCGTCCACGCCATCCAGACCGGCACCGTCTCCGTGACCACCCGGCAGCTCCGCGGCGTCGGCGGCGGGCGGACCCGGGCCCTCCGGACGATGTTCGACCGCAACTGGGTCGAGGGCCTGCCGATCCTCGCGTGGCTGATCGAGCATCCGGACGGGCTCATCGTCGTCGACACGGGCGAGTCGGCGGCAGCGGGCAAGCCGGGCTGGGCCCCGCGCTGGCACCCGTACTTCCGGCTCGCGGTCCGGTTCGACGTCGAGCCCGAGCAGGAGATCGGCCCGCAGCTGCGCGCGAAGGGCTTCGACCCCGAGGACGTGAAGACCGTCGTCCTCACGCACCTCCACTGCGACCACGCCGACGGCATCCCGCACTTCCCGCGCAGCGAGATCGTCGTCGCCCGCGGCGAGTGGGAGGCGGCGCAGGGGTTCAAGGGCCAGGCCGGCGGCTACCTGCCGAAGCACTTCCCGCAGTGGCTGAGGCCGACGCTGGTCGACGGCGAGCACACGGTCGCGGAGGGCGTCCGCGTGATGCCGACGCCCGGCCACACGCCCCACCACCAGAGCGTCGTGGTCGAGGACGGCAACCGGACGCTGTTCCTCGCCGGCGACGCGTCCTACACCGAGGAGCTCATGCGCGAGGGCGTCCCGGACGGCGTCACGCAGTCGCCGGAGACGGCGTCCCAGACGCTCGCGAGGATCCGCGCGCTCGTCGACGAGCGGGACGCGGTCTACCTCCCGGCGCACGACCCCGGGTCGATCGCGCGGCTGGAGGCGGCGTAGCCGCAAGTTCGGCCGCGCAGCCGCGTTGCAGATCACATGCGACGCGCGCTGTCCGTCGGCCTCGCCGTTCTCATCGCGATCGTGTCCGCGTACACGGTGCAGGCGAGCCACGGCACCGAGGAGCACTCGGACAACATGACCCGCATCGCGAACTTCAGCGACGGCGGCAAGTACCGGGTCGGGACCGACATCGCGTTCTGGGGCGACCTCGCGCTGCTGGGGACGCTCGACCAGGGCACCGGCCCGAACGCCTCGCCGCCCGGAGGCTTCCGGATGATGGACATCTCCGACCCCGCGGCGCCGCGCCAGGTCGGGAAGTTCGAGTGCTGGGGCGACCAGAGCGACGTCTCGATCTGGGAGAACCTCGTGGTCCTCTCGGTCGACAAGCCGACGACCGAGGACTGCAGCGCCCAGTCCGGCTCGTGGGAGGGCATCCGGGTCATCGACATCTCCGACCGGTCGAAGCCGCGGATCGTCAAGTCGCTCGCGACCGCCTGCGGGTCGCACACGAACACGATCTACCCGGACCTCGCGAACCGGCGGCTCATCGTGTACGTGCTGAGCTATCCGCTCGCCGGGCGCTACAACCCCGCCGGCGCGACCGCCACGTGCAACGCGCAGTCGCACCGCAAGATCAGCGTCGTCTCGGTGCCGCTCGACAACCCCGCCGGCGCCGAGATCGTCGGGACGCCGAGCATCGGCGAGCCGATCGGCTGCCACGACGTCACCGTCTTCCTGCCGCGCAGGATCGCGGGGGCCGCGTGCCTGACCGAGTCGCAGATGTGGGACCTCTCCGATCCGGCGCAGCCGAAGATCGTCGGGCGCATCCGCAACCCCCAGATCAACATCCATCACTCAACGACGTTCTCGAACGACGGGCGGACGATGGTCGTCGGCGACGAGCTCGGCGGCGCCGCCGCCTCGCCCGGCTGCTTCAGCGGCGACGCGTACGAGCTCGGCGGGCTGTTCTTCTACGACGTCGGCGACGCCGCGGCGCCGCAGCTGCGCGGGACGTACAAGCTGCCGCGCACGAAGGTCTCGGAGTTCTGCACCGCGCACCTGTTCAACGTCGTGCCGATGCGCTCCGACAGCGACATCCTCGTGTCGTCGTGGTACACGGGCGCGACGTCGGTCCTCGACTTCACCGACCCGGCGAAGCCGACGGAGATCGCGCACTACATCCCCTCGGATCCGGTGAGCCCGGACGAGCAGGAGACCGAGGCGGCCGCGTGGGCGTCGTACTGGTACAACGGCCACGTCTACGCGAACAACTTCGACGAGGACGTCAACTCCGTCTCGACGCAGAGCCGCGGCCTCGACGTCTTCCGCATCGACCACCCGTTCACGCGCGAGGCCATCCGCATCGACCGGCTCAACCCGCAGCTCCAGGAGGCGCTGCCGGGGGAGCCGCAGCAGCCCGGCGCCGCGGGCGGCGTCCAGCTTCCGCCCGCCGGCTCGCCGGCGTCGCCGTCGGGGACACCCGCCGCACCCGGCGCGCGGCGCGCCGCGTTGCGCCTCGTGCGCAACCG
>DASZDF010000062.1:0-3405 GCA_035942275.1 Solirubrobacteraceae bacterium
GTCGTGGACGACGCGCGCCGGATCGTCGTCGTGGAACTGCGCCGCCGTCGCGGCGGACACGCACGGGAGGCCGTCCGCCGTGACCAGGAGCCGCCGGTAGGCCGGCCACCAGCGCTCGAAGCCGGCGTAGATCTCGCGCACGTGCCAGACGTGCGGCGCCCCGGCGATCCGGGCCGCGGCGGAGCCGCCGAGCGTCACCGACGTGTTCGTGTGCACGATCCGCACGCCGCGCGTGCGCGCGAGCCGGCCGAGCCCGCCGGCGTCCGCCGCGAACGCCGCGGCGACGCGCGCCATCCCGCGCGGCGACATGAGCGCGCGACGCAGCACGGCGAGCGGGCGCACGTGGACCTCGACGCCCGCGGCCTCGAGGTCGCCGCGCAGCGGGCCGTCCTCCGCGAGCACGACGATCGGCTCGAAGCGCGAGCGGTCGAGGCCGGTCGCGAGCAGGTGGAGCTGGCGGTCGGCGCCGTAGCGCCCCGCGCTCGAGTGCAAAAAGAGGATCCGGCGGCTCAGACGTCCACCACGAGCGCAGGGCCCGGCGCCTCCGGCACGCGGTCGGGGTGCAGCACGTGGGCGAGCGTCTCCAGGCCGTCGACGAGGCGCGGCCCCGGGCGCGAGAACGTCGCCGCGGCGTCGACCGCGACGACCTGGCCCGCGCCCACCTCGCGCAGCCGGTCGGCGTGCAGCTCGGCCTCCTCGCGCGCGCGCTCGGCGTCGTAGCCGCACGGCATGGCGACCACGATGTCGGGCTTCGCGGCGGCGACCATCTCCCACGTCGTCTGCTCGGAGTGCTCGCCCGCGAAGCCGAGGACGTCGACGCCGCCCGCCATCTCGACGAGCTGCGGCGTCCAGTGCCCCGCGACGAACACCGGGTCGAACCACTCGATCGCGGCGACCCGGGGGCGGCGCTCGGCGTCCTTCACGGCAACCCTTACGGCGTCGACGCGCCGAGCGGTCCGCGCGACGAGGTCGACCCCCGCCGCCTTCGCGCCCGTCGCGCCCGCGATCGTCCGCACGTCGCCGAGCGTCTCGCCGTACGTCTTCGGATCGAGCGCGACCACCTTCGGCGCCGGCTGCATCCGCTCGGCGAGCGCGCGCACGTCGTCGTAGGAGACGGCGCACACCGGGCACAGCGCCTGCGTGACGATCAGGTCGGGCTCGAGCTCGCGCAGGACGTCCTCGTCGAGCGCGTAGATCGCCTCGCCGCCCTCGGTGAACTCCCGCACGGCGGCGTCGATCTCCCCGGAGGACAGCCCCGCGGGTAGCCTGTCGCGGGTGACGTGGCGCCGCTCGAGCGCGTCGGCCGGGTGGTCGCACTCGTGCGTGACGCCGACCACCTGGTCGCCGAGGCCGAGCGCGAAGAGCAGCTCGGTCGCGTGCGGCACGAGGGAGACGATCCGCATCGTGGAGGAGAGGATATGAGCGAGTGGCGCGAGGAAGGGGCGGAGCTCGTCCGCGACTTCGAGTTCAGGAACTTCGCGGATGCGCTGGCCTTCGTGAACCGGGTGGCGGAGGAGGCCGAGGAGGTCAACCACCACCCGGACATCCTCATCCACGGCTGGAACAAGGTCCGGCTGACGCTGTCGACGCACTCCGAGGGACGCGTCACGGACGCCGACCACGCGCTGGCGGGGCGCATCGACGGCCTCGCGTAGCGACGCCCTGCGCCGCTACCCTTCCCCGCGAGCCTGTCGATGAACGACGACCTCCCTCGAAGTCGCGGCCGACACCGCCGCGGCCGCACTGACGCCGCTTGACCGCGTTCTTCCTGATCGCGGTCGTCCTGCTCGTCCTCGCCAACGGGTTCTTCGTCGCGGCCGAGTTCGCGCTCGTGCGCACCCGCAAGTCGACGCTCGAGGAGCTCGCGAGGGAAGGCCGCCGCGGCGCCGCCACCGCTGTCCGCCTGACCGAGGACCTCAGCCAGTACCTCTCCGCCTGCCAGCTCGGGATCACGCTCGCCTCGCTGGCGATCGGCTTCCTCGGCGAGCCGGCGATCGCCGAGCTGCTCGAGCCGCTGTTCGGCGACCTCTTCTCGCACGGCGTCGCGCTCGGGATCGCGATCGCGCTCGCCTACGTCATCACGACGTCGCTGCACATCACCGCCGGCGAGCAGATCCCGAAGATCTACGCGATCGTGCGGCCCGAGCAGATCGCCCTGCGCGTCGCCCGCCCGCTGTACCTCTTCGACAAGGCCATGCGCCCGTTCATCTCGGTGCTCAACGGCGTGTCGAACTGGGTGCTGCACCGGTTCTTCCGCATCGACGCCGACACGGGCATCGACGAGGGCTCGACGCCGAAGGAGCTGCGGGCGATGATCGCCCAGGCGCGGTCCGGGGGCACGCTCGACCCCGGCGAGGCGGGGATGCTCTCCGGCGTCTTCCACCTCCACGAGCAGGAGGCGCGCAACGTGATGACGCCGATCCCGGCCGTCGTCACCGCCGACGTCTCCGAGGACGTCGAGACCGCGCTGCGCCGCTGCATCTCCTCCGGCCACACGCGGCTGCTCGTCACCGAGGACGACAACAAGGACCGCGTGCGCGGGATCGTCCACGCGAATTCCCTCGCGCGCCTCCTCATGACCGAGGGCGGGGAGGCGTCGTTCGACACCGCGGTGCGTGACGCGCCGATCGTGCCGGAGACGAAGCCGCTCGACGACCTGCTCGCCGACCTCCAGCGGACGCGCTCCTCGATGGCGGTCGTCGTCGACGAGTACGGCCGCGTCGCGGGGATCGTCACCGTGGAGGACATCGTCGAGGAGGTCGTCGGCGAGATCGACGACGAGACCGACCCGACCGGCGGCGAGATCCGGCGGCTGGCCAACGGCGACTGGTACGTGCGCGGGCACGTGGCCGTGACCGACCTGCTCGACCACGGGCTGCAGCTGCCGGTCGACACCGACGCCTACAACTCGGTCGGCGGGTTCGTGTTCGCGGAGCTCGGGCGGCTGCCGCGCCGCGGCGACACGGTGCAGGCCGACGGCTACTCGATCCGCGTCGAGTCGGTGCGCGAGAACCGCGTCGAGGCGGTGCGGATCCGCGACCGTCGCGCACTCGCGCAGCAATAGGCGCAAGTTCCTGGTGAAACCCTCGTTGTGAGCTTCTGCACCTCGCCCGTGGGACGGCGAGGGACATGAGCGCCAAGGCTGGAACGCCGACGGCGCCACAACAGAGCAGGTGGATCGGGGTGGGTCCACCGACAGGCAGACAGACGGCCGGCCCGCTTTGCGGGCCGGTCGTCTGCTTCTGGGAGGAGGTGCGGTTGCAAGTCTGAAAGCTCTGCGTCCGCGTCTGCGATGTTCCCACGGAATCTGAATCGCGCCTAAAGAACGCCGCCTGCGATCACTTGACGGTCACGATTCATACGTGTAGAAGCCGCGGCCGGCCTTGCGACCGAGCGCGCCCTCGG
>DASZDF010000063.1:0-12504 GCA_035942275.1 Solirubrobacteraceae bacterium
GTCCCTGCGCGCGGCAATCGCCGGCAGCGCCGCCTGCTCCCAGGCATGGCCGGCCCGGTGCACCAGCGCCGCCGGCGGGCGCACGACTCGGTAACCCCCGGGGTCGAGCACGGGAAGGCGCGCGCTCAGCTCCCGCGCCCATCGCTCGACCCCGCCGAGCTCGGGCCGCGCGGCCGCGCGCGCGTTGATGAGGACGGGGCCGGAGGCCATTGAGAGTCGGCGTCGACGCGCGCCACCTGACCGGGGGCCGCGGGGTTGCGCACTATACGTCCGCGATGCTCGCCGCCCTCGCGGAGCGGTTCCCCGAGGACGAGTGGCTCGCGTTCGTGCCGGGACGGACGCCGCTGCGCGCGAGCCCCGGCGTGCGGCTCGTCCGCGGGCGGCTGCCCTCACGGGTCCTCTTCGGATCGGCGGTGCTCGCCGGGCGCCCCACGATCGACGGGCTCGTCGGCAAAGACGTCGACGTCGTCTGGATCCCCGCTCCGGCACCCGTCGCCGTATCGAGCGGGACTCCGTACGTGCTCACGGTCCACGACCTCTCGTGGGTGTCGCACCCCGAGTGGTTCACCGGCTACGAACGCGCGTGGCATCGCGTGGCGCGGCTGGAGCGGCTTGCCGCGCGGGCCGCGCGCGTGGTGACGGTGTCACACGCGACGAAGCGCGAAGTGCTCGAGCATTGGCCGGCCGTCGCGCCCGACCTCGTCCGCGTGGTCCACTCGGGCGTCCGGAAGCCGCACCCGGCACCGGAGCTCGGGCCGGGGTTCCCCGATCGCTTCTTCCTCGCCGTCGGCCCGCTCGAGCCCCGGAAGGCCCCGGAGCTCCTCGCGGGCGCGCACGCGCGCGCCGAGGAGCGCGGCCTCGACGCCGCGCTCCTGTTCGTCGGGCGCGGGCCCACGCTCCGCCGCCGGCTCGATCCCCCGCACCTCCAGGCCCTCGAGGACGTGTCCGACGAGCTGCTTGACGCGCTCTACGCCCACGCCATCGCGCTGGTCATGCCCTCCTTCCACGAGGGGTTCGCGTTCCCGACGCTCGAGGCGGCGACGCTCGGGACCCCGTCGATCGTGCGCGACCTGCCCGTCTACGACGAGACCCTCGGCGACGCCGCGCTCCGCGTGAGCGGCGGCGAGGAGGAGTGGTCGCAGGCGCTCCTCACGATCGCCGACGACGACGACCGCCGCGCCGAGCTCGGGCGCAGAGCGCAACGCGCCGCGGAGCGCTTCACCTGGGAGCGCGCGGCCGACGAGCTCCACGGCGTCCTCGCGGAGGCGGCGGCCGAGTGACCGCCTTCGACATCGTCACCGTCACGCACGACTCCGCGCCGGAGCTCACGCGGCTCCTCGAGTCGATCGCGCGGCACGCCCCGGAGGCGCACGTGATCGTCGTCGACACCGCCTCCACCGACGACGGCCCGGAGCGGGCGCGCGAGTGGGCGGCCGAGGTCGTGGAGCTCGGGAGCAACCCCGGCTTCGGCGCCGCGAACAACGAGGGGCTCGCGCACGCCGCCCACGACGTGACCGCCCTCCTCAACCCCGACGTCGAGCTCCTCGACGCAGGCCTCCTCACCCTCGTCGAGCGGTCGCGTGACACGAACGCGCTCCTCGCCCCCCGCCTGCTCGACGCCGACGGCTCGATCCAGGACTCCGCCCACCCCGTCCCGGGCACGTGGAGCGAGGTGCGGAGGGCGCTGATCCCGCCGCGGCTCGCGCGACCGCCCTGGCGGACCGACGCACACACGACCGTCGGCTGGGCCACCGCCGCCGCCCTCGTCGCACGAACGAGCGAGCTCCGGCGCCTCGGCCCCTTCGATCCCAAAGCATTCCTCTGGTACGAGGACATGGACCTCTGCCTCAGAGCGGAGGCCGTCGAGTACCACCCCGACGTCGTCCTCAGACACACCGGCGGCCACTCGACCGGCGAGGACTTCCAGCAGCGCGCAACCCGAAGGCGCGAGGTGATCGAGGCCCGTCTCGGCGAGCGGGCACGCCGGAGGGACGATCTCGCCCAGGCGATCACGTTCGCACGCGCGGCCGCCTTCAAGCGCAGGCCCCGCGCCCAGCTCCGAGCGCTGATCCGCGCCCGCGGGTAGCCCGCGCCGCATGACCCAGTACTGGTTCGCCGCCTCCGGCGAGGAGTTCCTCCCCCACGAGCTGATCGAGCAGGCGAAGGCGGCCGAGCAGGCCGGCTTCGACGCCCTCGGCGTCTCCGACCACTTCGCGCCATGGTGGCCCGAGGGCCGCGCCTCCGCCGCCTGGATCCACCTCGGCGCCGTCGGCCAGGTCACCACGAAGCCGATCGGCACGGGCGTCACCCCGATCGTCCACCACTACCACCCCGGCGTCGTCGCGCAGACCTTCATGTCGCTCGAGTCCCTCTACCCCGGCCGCACCTGGCTCGGGGTCGGCTCCGGGGAGTCGGTGAACGAGGTCCCGCTCGGCCTCGACTGGCCGAGCCCGAAGGAGCAGATCGAGCGTCTCGACAGGGGCCTCGAGGCGATCACCCGGCTCTGGGACGGCGAGACCGTGACGACGGACGGCGGCTGGTTCGAGCTGCACGAGGCGAAGCTCTACACGCGGGCGGAGGGCAGGCCGAAGCTCTACGTCTCCGCCTTCGGCCCGCAGGCCGCGCAGGTCGCCGGCCGGTACGGCGACGGGCTGTGGACGCTCGGCGACCCCGAGTCGGTGCCCGAGGTCATCGAGGCCTACCGCGAGGCGTGCGCCGAGAACGGCAAGCCGGAGGGGGAGATCATCCTCCAGACCGGCTTCCACCTCGCCGGCGACGAGCAGGCGGCGATCGACGGTGCGCGCCACTGGAAGCCGACCCAGCTTCCCGAGGTCTACACCGACGACATCCACGACCCCGCGGACAAGCAGCGGCTCGCCGAGGAGAAGATGAGCGACGAGGAGTTCGCGCACGAGGGCTTCCTCGTGGGCGCCGACGCGGGCGAGCACGTCGAGCGGATCCGCGAGATGGAAGCGGTCGGCGCGACCGTCATCTCCCTCCAGCTGATCGGCAACGCGGACCCGATGGGCTCGATCCGCCGCTACGGCGAGGAAGTGCTCCCGGCCCTCCGGACCAGCCAACCCTGAGGCGGGCTGGCGCGTTGACGCTGGTAGGACACGCGTCCAGGAAGCAGGTACCGCCGCCCCCGGGCGGGAAAAGCGTCACGAGTGCCACGCCGAGTGCCACCCCCGACATCGACAGCCACTGCCCTCCGCCCGGACGATCCACGGATCCGCCGGGCGATCCGCGTGCTCGCCGCGGAGCTCCGCGCCCACCACCGCGCGACCGCCGACCACAGCCATCGCCTCGCCACGCTCGCCCGCCGGATCGCCGAGCACATGGGCCTCGACCCGCTGTGCGCGACCGAGGTCGAGCTGGTCGCCGTCCTCCACGACGTCGGCAAGCTCGCGATCGACCCGCGCATCCTCGACCACCGGGGACCGCTCGACGACCTGCAGCGCCACATCCTGCGGCGCCACACGATCCAGGGCGAGGACATCCTCGTCATGACGTCGGGCCTCGAGCACCTCGGCGCGATCGTCCGCGCGACGCACGAGTGGTGGGACGGCGGCGGCTACCCCGACGGCATAGCGGGCACCGACATCCCGCTGGAGGCCCGCATCGTCAGCTGTGCGGACGCCTACGACGCGATGGTCAACGACCGCAGCTACCGCGACGCGTTCCCGCCGGAGGAGGCGCGGCGCCGGATCGAGCACGACGCGGGCCGGCAGTTCGACCCGATCGTCGCCTGCGCGCTGCTCGAGATCCTAGAACAGGCCTAGCTGCGAGGCCGCGACGACCTCCGGCTCCCGCGCCGGCTCCACGGCGGCGAGCTCCGGCTCCGGCACGGCGGGCTCCGGCGGCGCGAGCGGCGCCGGCTGGTCGGGAAGCGGCATCGCGAGCAGCCCGGGGATCCGAGCGAAGTCCTCCCGCAGCACGTCGAGCATCGACGCCGTGTAGAGCGCGGCCGCCGGGTGGAAGAGCGGCAGCAGCCGCACCGCCCGCGTCCCGATCACCCGGATCTCGTCGCGCCCGTGCACGCGGGTGATGCCGGTCTGGTCGGCCCGCAGGAGCTTCGTCGCGAAGTTGCCCAGCGTGCAGATGACGCGGGGCTGGATCAGCGCGACCTGGTCGTAGAGGTAGCCCTGGCAGTTGTCGATCTCCACCGGCTGTGGGTCGCGGTTGCCGGGAGGGCGGCATTTGAGCGTGTTGCACACCCAAACCTCCCCCCGCTCCAGCCCGATCTCGGCGAGGAGCTGGTTCAGCAGCTTCCCCGCCTGTCCCACGAACGGCAGGCCCTGCTCGTCCTCGTTCTTGCCCGGCGCCTCGCCGACGAACATCAGGTCCGCGTCGGCGTTGCCGGCGCCGAAGACGACGTTCTGCCGTGAGGCCGCGAGCTGGGGGCAGCGCAGGCAGCCCCGGCAGGTCGTGTAGAGGTCCTTCAGGGCCTCGCGGCGCTCCGTTGGATTGCTCACACCGCGATGGTAGGTCCGGAAGGGGATGGGTACCCTGGGGGGCGCCTTACGGTTTTCCGCAAAGAGGCCGGTATCCGCCAACGGAACCGGACCCATCTCGCAGATGTCCCGCATCGCCATCATCGGCCGTGGCCGCCTCGGCACGGCACTGAGCGCCGCCCTGCGCGCGGCCGGTCGCCCTGTCCACGGGCCGCTCGGCCGTGGCGAGCCGGTGCCGGCCGACGCGACCGCGGTGCTCCTCTGCGTCCCGGATGCCGAGATCGCGAACGTCGCGGCGACGATCCCGCCCGGGCCGCTCGTCGGCCACTGCTCCGGCGCCACGCCGCTCGCGCCGCACTGCGACTTCGGCCTGCATCCCCTGATGACGGTCACCGAGGAGGGCGCGCGGTTCGAGGGCGCCGGGGGCGCCGTTGCGGGCACGACGCCCGAGGCCGTCGCCCTGGCCCACACCCTGGCGGACGAGCTGGGGATGAACGTGATCGAGCTCGACGACGCCGACCGCGCCGCCTACCACGCGGCCGCGTCGCTCGCCTCGAACTTCCTGGTGACGCTGGAGACCGCCGCCGAGCGCCTCTTCGGCCACGACCGCGAGCTGCTCGTCCCGCTCGTGCGCGCGACGGTGGAGAACTGGGCCCGGCTCGGGGAAGGCGCGCTGACCGGGCCGATCGCCCGCGGCGACGAGCTGACGGTCGCGCGCCAGCGCGCGGCGGTCGCCGAGCGGACGCCGGAGCTGCTCGCGCTGTTCGACGCGCTGGCGGCGCAGACGCGGAGCGTCGCGGCCGCCGAGCGCGGGATGGCGGCATGAGGATCGTCCGGAGCGTCGAGGAGGTGCGCGCCGCGGTGCGCGAGGCGCCGCGCCCCGTCGGCCTCGTCCCGACGATGGGCGCCCTCCACGCCGGGCACCTCGCGCTGATCGAGCAGGCCGCGCGCGACACCGCGTTCGTCGTCGTCTCCCTCTTCGTCAATCCGACCCAGTTCGACGAGCAGAGCGACCTCGCCGCGTATCCGCGCGACGAGCAGCGCGACGCCGAGCTGGCCGAGCGGGCGGGCGGGGACCTGCTCTTCGCCCCGCCGGTCGAGGCCGTCTACCCGCGGGGCTTCGCGACCACGGTCTCCGTCGGCGGCCTGCGCGAGCCGATGGAGGGCGCGATCCGCGGCGCGAGCCACTTCGACGGCGTCGCGACCGTCGTGACGAAGCTCCTCAACATGGTCGGGCCGGACGTCGCCTACTTCGGCCAAAAGGACGCTCAGCAGCTCGTCGTCATCCGCCGGCTCGTCCGCGACCTCGACATCCCGGTCCGGATCGAGGCGGTCCCGACCGTCCGCGAGCAGGACGGGCTCGCGCTGTCGAGCCGCAACGTCCGCCTGAGCGGCCCCGACCGCGAGCGCGCGGTCGCCCTCTCGCACGCGCTGCGTGCCGCGGAGCAGGCCATCGCCGCGGGCGAGCGCGACGCGCGGGCGATCCACGCGCGGGCGCTGCGCGCCCTCACCGACTTCGGAGTCGAGCCCGAGTACCTCGAGCTCGTCTCGCCGGAGAGCCTCGAGCCCGTGACGACGGTGAACGGCCGCGTGCTGGTCGCCGTCGCCGCCCGGGTCGGGGGCACACGACTCATCGACAACACGCTGGTGACCACCACATGACCAGGACGATGCTGAAGTCCAAGATCCACCGGGCGACGGTGACCGACTCCGACCTGCACTACGTCGGCTCGATCACCGTCGACCCCGACCTGCTCGAGGCGGCCGACATCCTCGAGCACGAGCAGGTCCACGTCGTGGACGTCGACAACGGCGCCCGCTTCGAGACGTACACGATCGCCGGCGAGCGAGGCACCGGCGAGATGAAGGTCAACGGCGCCGCCGCGCGCCTCGTGCACCGCGGCGACACGATCATCGTCATCTCCTACGCGCAGTACTCGCGTGAGGAGATGGAGCACTACGAGCCGCGCGTCGTACACGTCGACCGCGAGAACCGGATCATCGCGGCGGACGCCCAAGTGGCGACGCTGCTCGCGTAGGAGCGCCCATGTCCACGCTGCCCCAGATCAACGTCCCGAACGACGCCTCGCGGCTGCCGATGACGCTGCCGCGGCTCAACGAGAAGAAGGCGCTCGGCGAGCCGATCGTCATGGTCACCGCGTACGACTACCCGAGCGCGCTCGCGGTGGACGCCGCCGGGGTGGACCTCGTCCTCGTCGGCGACTCCGGCGCGATGACCGTGCTCGGCTACCCGTCGACGGTGCCGGTCGAGCTCGACGAGCTGCTGATGCTGGCGCGGGCGGTGCGCCGCGGCCTGCGGCTGCCGTTCATGATCGGGGACCTGCCGTTCGGCTCGTACGAGGTCAGCGACGAGCAGGCGGTCGCGGCGGCGATGCGATTCGTCAAGGAGGCGGGCTGCGACGCGGTCAAGCTCGAGGGCGGCGGGCCGGTGTCGGTCGCGCGGGCGAAGGCGATCGCGCAGGCGGGGATCCCGGTCATGGGCCACGTGGGCCTGACCCCGCAGACGGCGACCGCGCTCGGCGGGTACCGCGCCCAGGGCCGCAACGCCGAGGCAGCCGCGCGGGTGGAGCGCGAGGCCGTCGCGCTCCAGGAGGCCGGCTGCTTCGCCGTGGTGTTCGAGGCGATCCCGTCCGCCGTGGCCGAGCGGATCATGCCCCGGATGACGGTCCCGGTCATCGGGATCGGCGCCGGGCCGTCGACGGACGGCCAGGTGCTCGTGTTCCACGACCTGCTCGGGATCCGCGAGGGCCGCGGGGCGAAGTTCGTCAAGCGCTACGCCGACCTCCTCGACGAGATGACGGCGGGCGTCGCGCAGTACGCCGACGACGTCCGCGCGCGGCGCTACCCGGGGCCGGAGCACGAGTACTCGATGCCGCCCGAGGAGCTCGCGCGGTTCCGCCGCGCCGATTCCCCTATGGCGTAGCCTTCCCTGAGCATGGGCGGGCCGGTCCGACGCCCGGTCCGCCCACCCTTCCCGGCGTAGCGGCAACGCGCCGCAAGGTTCCGTGCGGGTTCACGGAACACCGTGAACCTGCGTGACGCGCGCGCGTCCGCGAGGAACGGTCGGGGGATGCGCCGAATCCCGATCCTGATCCTCGCCGTCGCCGCCCTCGCGGCGCCGGCGACCGCCGCCGCCGCCGTCCCCCACACCGTCCAGCCGGGCGAGACCCTGTGGTCGATCGCCGCGGCGAACAACCTGACGACGCGGACCGTGGCCGTGTTCAACGGGCTGTCGGAGGACAGCCACGTCGTGCTCGGCTCGACCATCATGGTGCCGACCGTCGCCGAGGGGGCCGCGAAGCTGAGCACGGTGGCCGCGCCCGCCACGGGCGCTCCGTCCGCGCCGGCCGCGGGCGCCCCACCCGCCGCGGGCGCCTACACCGTGCAGCCCGGCGACACGTTCAGCGCCCTGGCCGCCCGGACCGGCGTCACCGCCGAGCAGGTCGCGGGCGTGAACGGGCTCGACGTGAACGCGCCGCTCCTCGCGGGCACCGCGATCAAGCTCCCGCCCGCCGCGGCGCCCGCACCGGCCGCCGCCGCCAGCACGACGCCCCAGGCCCCGCAGGCCGCGCAGGCCGCGCCGGTCGCGTCGCCGGGTCGCGTGTCGAGCGGCGACATCCAGGCGGTGGCGGGCCAGCACGGCGTCCCCGGGTCGCTCGCGGCCGCGATCGCGTGGCAGGAGAGCGGGTTCAACAACGCGATGGTGTCGTCGGCGAACGCGCGCGGCGTGATGCAGGTCATGCCGGGGACGTGGGACTGGGTCCAGCGCAACCTCACCTCGCGGCAGCTCGACCCGGCGAACCCGGTCGACAACGTCCACGCCGGCACGCTGTACCTGGGCCAGCTCCTGCGGGAGACCGGCGGCGACCCGACGCTCGCGGCGGCCGGCTACTACCAGGGCCTCGCGTCGGTCCGCGAGATCGGGATGCTGCCCGAGACGCAGCGCTACGTCGCCAACGTGATGGCGCTGCGCGGCCGGTTCGGCGGCTAGTCGTACGTGATCTGCCGGAGCACCTTCGCGGGTGCTCCGGCGGCGATCGAGAACGCGGGGATGTCCGTCGTGACGACCGAGTTCGCGCCGATCACGCACCGCTCGCCGATCGTGACGCCGCTCGTGACGACGACGTTCGCCCCGCACCAGACGTTGTCGCCGATCCGCGTCGGCCCCTTCGTCGTGAAGCCCTGCCAGGTGATCGGCTTCTCGGGGTCGTCGAAGCGGTGGTTGGCGTCGGTGACGAAGCAGCCGTTGGCGAACATGCAGTGGTCGCCGATCTCGACGAGGGCGTCGGCCGCGACCATCACGCCGCGGTTGAGGAACGTCCCCTCGCCGATCCGCACCCGACCCGCATCGGCGATCGTCACCCACACCCCGGGCTCGAACAGGGTCTGCTCCCCCACCTCGAGCCGCCCGTCCTCGAACGCCTCGAGCACGTTGCCGTGGACGGGCCAGCGGCAGAACGCCCGCCGGCGGGCGAAGTGCCAGTGGATGCGGGCCCGGTTCCACGGGATCGAGTTGCGCTGGTACCAGCGCCACTTCTGCGCCCAGAGCTTGAGGTCGTCGGCGGCGCTGGACAAGCCGCAAGCGTACGACGTACCGCCCGCGCCTGGACCACGCGGCGAAGGATCCCGGTTGACCGTCGGTATCCGACGGTGATCCGGGATCGTGCGCGGATCTGATCGCGGCGACGGTGCGGCTGGCGGAACCGGCTCAGGCGTCGCCGGCCAGCTCCCGCACGGCCGTCGCGGCCGGGACGACCGTCTCGATGTCGCGCACGCACTCGCCGGCGTAGAGGGGCGTCACGTCGACGACGCGGTCCGGCATCCCCTCGAGCGGCGCGGCGGGGCCGAAGAGCGGCAGCCACGCCCGCTGGACCGACGGCATGCGCGCGGTAGCTGTGCCGAGTGGGAGCATCGAGCCGAGGCGACCCGTGGCGCCGGTGAGCGCCGCAGTCACGACGCGGCGCTCCGCCCATCGCTCGGTCGCCGCGTTCGGGAGGACCCGGTGGCGCGCAGGCCAGCCGAACCCGAAGAGCTTCGTGTCGATCGTTCGCGGCGCACCGAGCGCGCGGCGCTTGTACTCGGGGTGCGCGCGCGACTCCTCGGTGAGCAGGAACCGAGAGCCGGACACGGCGGCCGCAGCGCCCGCCGCAAGCACCCGCTGGACGTCCGCCCCCCGCGCGATCCCGCCCGCCGCGAGCACCGGCCGCCCGCCGGCGGCGTCGAGGATCCGCGGCAGGACACGCTCGAGCGGCTCGCTCCCGTGCAGGTGCCCGCCGGCCTCCAGGCCCTGGGCGATCAGTCCGTCGGCGCCCTCCGCGACCGCCCGCTTCGCGGCCTCCACCGTGCCGACCTGGTGGAGGACGACCATCCCACGATCGCGCAGCGCGGCGACGAGGCGCCGGTCGAACCCGAAGAAGAGCACGCACACCGAGGCGCCGCCCTCCGCGCACGCCTCGACGTGCGCGCGCCGTGCGAACGGCATCAGCAGGTTCGCGGCGACGGGCCGTCGGCCGCCCGCGATCTCCCGCGCCCGCAGCAGCGCGGATCGCATCGCGGCCGGCGCGAGGATCCCGACCGTCCCGAGGCCGCCCGCGGCGGAGACGGCGCCGGCCAGCGCCCCGTCGGCGATCCCGCCGCCCATCCCTGCCTGCACGACGGGATGCTCGAGCCCGATGCGATCGAGGAGGTCGGCCACGGCCCGCATGATCCCTGGTGGACGCCGCTCGCGGCGAGCGGCGCCGCCGGTGGTCGTGCAGCGCGCCGAAGCGCAGCCGCTGCGCGCTCAGGCGGCCGCGGGAACCTTGCGGCGCTTCGGCTTCGCGCGGCGGACCGTCGGGGTCGCCGGCGTCACGAGGTCGGCGAGGAAGCGGCCGGTGTGGGACTCGGGCGTCCCGGCGACCTCCTCCGGGGTTCCCGTCGCCACGACGGTCCCGCCCTCGTCGCCGCCCTCCGGGCCCATGTCGATGATGCGGTCGGATGTCTTGATGACGTCGAGGTTGTGCTCGATCACCACGACCGAGTTGCCCTGCTCGGTCAAACGGTGCAGGACGTCGAGCAGGCGCTCGACGTCCGCGAAGTGCAGGCCCGTCGTCGGCTCGTCGAGGATGTACAGCGTCGTCCCCGTCGCGACCTTGGAGAGCTCGGTCGCGAGCTTCACGCGCTGGGCCTCGCCGCCCGAGAGGGGCGTCGCCGGCTGGCCGAGCCGGATGTACCCGAGCCCCACGTCGTTGAGCGTCACGAGCCGGCGGCGGATCTTGGGGATGTGCTCGAAGAACTCGAGCGCCTCCTCGACCGGCATGTCGAGCACGTCGGCGATCGTCTTGCCCTTGAAGCGCACCTGGAGCGTCTCGCGGTTGTAGCGCTTGCCGTGGCACTGCTCGCACGGGACGTAGATGTCCGGCAGGAAGTGCATCTCGATCTTGATCTGGCCGTCGCCGCGGCAGACCTCGCAGCGCCCGCCCTTCACGTTGAACGAGAAGCGGCCGGGCTTGTAGCCCCGTGCCCGCGCCTCCTGCGTCTTCGAGAACAGGTCGCGGATGACGTCGAACAGGCCGGTGTACGTCGCCGGGTTCGACCGCGGCGTCCGCCCGATCGGCGACTGGTCGACCTGGATGATCTTGTCGAGCTGGTCGAGCCCGCGGACCCCGCGGTGCGCCCCCGGCCGCTGCCGCGCCCGGTGCAGCCGGTTCGCCAGCGACTTGTAGAGCACCTCGTTGACCAGCGTCGACTTCCCGGAGCCCGACACGCCGGTGACGCACGTCATCACCCCGAGCGGGATCTGCACGTCGACCTTCTTCAGGTTGTGCTGCGTCGCCCCGAGGATCTCGACGTACCCGTTCGGCTTGCGGCGCTTGTCGGGCAGCGGGATCGTCTTCGCGCCCGAGAGGAACTGGCCGGTCAGCGACTCCGGGACCGCCATGACCTCCTGCGCCGTCCCCTGCGCGATGACCTCGCCCCCCTGCTCGCCGGCACCCGGCCCGAGGTCCACCAGGTAGTCGGCCGCGAGCATCGTCTGCTCGTCGTGCTCGACGACCAGCACCGTGTTGCCCAGGTCGCGCAACCGCTCGAGGGTCCCGATCAGCTTTGAGTTGTCGCGCTGGTGCAGCCCGATCGACGGCTCGTCGAGGACGTACAGCACGCCGACGAGGGCAGAGCCGATCTGCGTCGCCAGCCGGATCCGCTGCGCCTCACCGCCCGATAGCGTCGCCGCCGCGCGGTCCATCGACAGGTACCCGATGCCCACGTCGTCGAGGAAGCGCATCCGCTCCTCGATCTCGCGCAGGATCAGCCGCGCGATGCGCCGCTGCTGCTCCGTCAGCGGGACCTCGGCGAGCCACGTCCGCGCGCGGCGCACCGACAGCGCGCTGAACTCGTGGATCCCCAGCCCGCCGATGCGCACCGCCCGCGACTCGGGCCGCAGCCGCGCGCCCTTGCACGCGGGGCACGGGACCATCGACATGTACTCCTCGATCTTCTCGCGCTGCATCTCGGACTCGGTCTCGCGATAGCGGCGCTCGAGGTTCGGCACGATCCCCTCGAACTGCGTCGCGTACGAGCGCCGGCGCCCGTAGCGGTTGCGGTACGTCACCTGGATCCGGTCGCCGTTCGTCCCGAACAGGAAGAGGTCGCGCGCGTCGTCGTCGAGCTCCTCCCACGGCAGCTCGAGGTCGACGTGGTACTTCTCGGCGATCGCCGCCGTGATCTGCTCGTAGTAGGCCGACGAGGAGTTCGCCCACGGCAGCAGCGCGCCCTCGCCGATCGACAGCGTCGGGTCGGGCACGACGAGGTCGGGGTCGATCTCCATCTGGGAGCCCAGCCCCGTGCACCGGTCGCACGCGCCGTGCGGCGAGTTGAAGGAGAAGATGCGCGGCTCGAGCTCCGGCATGGAGGTGCCGCAGGACAGGCACGCGAAGCGCTCGGAGAACGTCCGCACCTCCCCCGCGCCCTCGGCTCCCCCGACCTCGACCTCGACGATGCCCGCCGCCAGGCCGACCGCCGTCTCGATCGAGTCCGCCAGGCGCTTGCGCAC
>DASZDF010000064.1:0-7774 GCA_035942275.1 Solirubrobacteraceae bacterium
GACGCGCTTCCAGCCGAGCGCGTCGACCACCAGCGGCGCGCGCAGCTCGCCGCGGTCGGTCAGCACGCCGTCGACGGTGCGCCGCTCGACCTTCGCCGTCTCGAACCGCGCGTCGCCCTGCTCGTGCAGCAGCTCGCAGAGCGTCCGGTAGTCGAACGCCGACCAGCTCCAGGGCATGCGGAAGCGGGCGGAGCCGTGCGGCGTGTGGAACGCCATGCAGGGGATCTCCTGGCGGATCGCCCCGGCGACACCCATCGCGTGCAGCCACGGCGTCGGCGCGGCGCACGCGCTCGTCGCCCGCTCCCCCACCTCGTAGCGGTCGACGACGAGGACGTCGGCGCCGCTGCCCGCCAGCTCGCGCGCGACCGCGAGCCCCGCGAACGAGGCGCCGCAGACGAGGACGTCCGCCGTCTCCCCCTCGAGCGAGGTCCGCTCCGCGCCGCGCTTCGTCCGCCGGACCGTCATGAGCGAAGGACCGCCCGCGCGATCTCCCACGGCCAGAGGTCCGCGCGGCGGCGCACGACGTCGAAGCCGAGCCGCTCGACGCGGTCGAGGACCTGGCCGTACACCGCGCGGGCCATCCGCATCCCGGAGCGGACCGTCCGGTCGCACGCCTCGGGCACGTCCTCGGTGGCGGCGAACAGCTCCCGCGCGCGGGCGACCTCGGCCGCGACGCGCTCGCGGACGTCGTCGCTCGGGCGCCGCTCGGCCAGGTCGCTCTCGGGCAGCCCGGGGAGGTAAACGCGATCCATCGCCCAGTCCTCGCGGACGTCGCGGATGAAGTTCGTGAGCTGGAACGCGACGCCGAGCCGGGCGACGTCCGCGCCGCGGTCGGGCGCGCCGAGCAGCGGGGCCATGATCCGGCCGACGGCCGCGGCGCTGCCGTCCATGTACGCGTCGAGCTCGTCGCGGGTCGCGATGCGGACGCGGTCGCAGTCCACACGCATCGAGCGCATGTAGACGCGCAGCTCGTCGAGCGGCAGGTCGTGGCGCGCCCCGGCGTCGGCGAGGGCCGCGATCACCGGGTGCCCGGCGGCGCCGCTGCGGCGCGCGTCGTCGAGCGCGCGCTCCATCGCGTCGAGCTGGGCGCGGCGCTGCGCCGGGTCCGACGCACGGTTCGGGCCGTCGACGACCTCGTCCGCGGAGCGCACATAGCCGTACAGGGCGTGCACCGCCGGCCGCACCTCGCCGGGCAGCCTCTGCGTCGCCCAGAAGAAGGTCGGATCGTGGCGCAGCTGCATCCGTGCGCACCGCGCATACGCCGCCCGTAGGCCGTTCTCGCTCCTCACCACTTCCCTAGTGTGCCCGGTCACGTGTCGCTCCTCGACCGCCAGATGCTCTTCGTGACCGGCAAGGGCGGCGTCGGCAAGACCACGGTCGCGGCGGCGCTCGCGCTCGCGGCGGCCGAGAGCGGCAAGAAGACCATCGTCGCCGAGGTGGGCGGAGCGGCCCGTGCGGCCCGGCTCCTGGGCGGTTCGCCGGGCGCGCCGGGCGAGGAGAGGCAGGTCGGCGAGCGGCTGTGGACGCACACGATCGAGCCGTACAAGGTCATGGAGGAGTGGATCGCGAAGATCCTCGGCTCGCGGGCGCTGACCGGCGTGTTGACGCGTTCGAACTTCTTCCGCGCCTTCGCCGACGCGGCTCCGGGGGGCATGGAGCTGGGTACGGTCGTCAAGGCCTGGGAGCTCGCGCAGCGGCCGCGCTGGGACAAGCGGGCGCGCGCGTACGACCTCGTCATCGTCGACGGCCCGGCGTCCGGACACGCGATCGGGATGCTCCGCACCCCCGGCACCTTCGCCGACATCGCCCGCGTCGGCCCGATCGCCACGCAGTCCCAGCGCGTGCGCGAGTGGCTCGAGGACTACCGCGAGACGGCGTACGTGGCCGTGGCGCTGCCGGGCGAGCTGCCGGTGACCGAGACGCTCGAGATGGGGAAGCGCCTGCGCCGCTCGCTGGGCCGGCGGCTGGAGACGATCGTGGTCAACGGCGTCCTCCCGGACCGCTTCACGGCCGACGACATCGAGCACGTCCGCAAGGCGGCGGGGCGGCGGAAGCGGGCGAAGACCGTCCTCACCGAGGTCCGCCAGGCCGACGGCCGCGCCGAGAACCAGCACGAGCAGCTCACGCGCCTCGAGTCCGAGGCCGACTGCCCGATCCACGAGCTGCCCTTCCTCTTCAGCCCGGCGCTCGAGCCAGCCGACGTCGCGGGCCTCGCCGAGGTCCTCGCACCGGCGCTCTAGGACTCGTCGAGCGGGGCGAACCGCGGCGGGCGGCGCTCGACGAAGCTCTGTACGCCCTCGGCGAAGTCCGGGCGGGCGAAGGACTCGAGCATGAGGCGGTTCGCGTCCGCGACGGAGTCGTCGAGGCCGCGCTCGAGGTCGCGGTACACCTGGGACTTGATCGCCGCCATCGCGGCGGGCGAGCAGTTCTCGGCGAGGTCGCGGGCGTACGCGAGCGCCTCGTCGAGGACGGTTTCCGCCGGAAGGACGCGGTTGACGACGCCCAGCCGCTCGGCCTCCTCGGCCAGGAAGACCCGGCCCGAGAGCAGCAGGTCGAGCGCGCGCGCCGGCCCGACGAGCCGCGGCAGCATCCACGAGCTGCCGTGCTCGGCGACGAGGCCGCGCCGCGCGAACGCCGTCGTGAACTTCGCGCCCGCGGCGGCGAAGCGGATGTCGCACATCAGCGCCTGCACCAGGCCGATCCCCGCGCACGCGCCGTTGATCGCGGCGACGATCGGCTTGCGGATGGTGAGCGGGAACGCCTGCGGCCGACGAGGCGCCTCGACGTCCGCGGAGCCCTCGCCCGCGCTCATGTCGGAGAGCGCCTGCATGTCGAACCCCGGGCAGAACCCCCGCCCCGCACCCGTGACGACGACGACGCGCGTCTCCGGGTCGCGGTCGGCCTCCTCGAGCAGGTCGAAGTAGCGCGCCTCCATCTCGTGCGTCCACGCGTTCATCCGGTCCGGCCGGTTGAGGGTCAGCACGCAGACGCCGTCGCGCACCTCCCTGAGGACCACCTCGGTCGCCGTCGTCGCCATGCCCGGAGCCTAGACCGCCGCGGCGGCCTCGAGGAGCACCGGGTCGCCGACCGCGACCCGGCCCGGCTGCACCGTCGTCCCGTAGACGCCGAAGCACGCGTCGCGCTCGCGCCCGAGCGTCTTGAGGATCGACGGGTCGCGCTCCGTCGTCTCGGGATCCACGTTGACCATGACGCAGCGGCTGTCGCGCCGGTCGACGCGCATCCGCGCCTGGCCGATCCGCAACACCGCGCCGACCCAGTCGTCCTCGGCGAACACAGTGTCGTCCACCGGCTCGACGAGCACGTTCGGGCGGAAGCGCCGGACGTCGAGCTCACTCCCGACGAGCGCGCCCAGGCCCGCGAGCGACCCGGTCGACAGCAGCGACAGCGGCGCCGTGTCGAAGACGCCGCGGTTCTGCTTGATCACGCGGACGCCGTCGCCGAGCCGCGCCGCGAGCGCCGGGTCGGCGACGTCGAGCTCCTCGCCGCCCGGCGCGCGAACCACCGTCCGCGAGTCGTCCGGACGCGACGGGTCGAGCAACGACGGCCGGAAGTGGTGCATGTCCGGCCGCTCGCGGATCGTCAGCCAGGGGAAGTCGCTGCGCTCGAGCCCCGGCCGCACGAACGCCCAGCGCCGGTCGCCGGCGAGGCCGTGCCAGTGGACGTCGGCGGCCTCCAGCGGCTCGGCGGCCATCGACTTCACGGGGTAGCGGAACAGGCCGACGACGCGCGCGATCACCGGACCATTAAATGCAACCGGGCCGGCGCGTCCCCCAACGCACCGACCCGGCCGGGATATCCCCTCGCAAGGAGGTCTGCGCAGCCGACACCGTCTCGTCTCTCCAAAAGACGATGGTTGCGCTGGCAATCCCTGGCGACCCGCCGAGGTTCGGCACGCGCTCGAAGTTGCGCGCCTCCTCCGGCTGGGCGGCTCGTCCCTGAGCCGTTCTCGCCTTGCCTTCTCTTCGTCGGCCCGGGCCCCGGCGGGTGAAGGCCGCTGGACGCCTGTAGGACTACTCGATCCCGAGGCGGTCGAGGAGGCGCTCGTCGGTGCGCCAGCGGCGCCGGACGTCGACCCGCAGGTCGAGGTGGACCCGCCGTCCGAGCTCCAGCTCAAGGGCCTGGCGCGCCGCCGTTCCGACCGTCTTGATCATCCGGCCGTGCTTGCCGATCAGGATGCCCTTCTGGGAGTCGGTCTCGACCCAGATGCGGGCCCGCACGCCCACGAGGTCGTCGCGCGACTCGAGGTCGAGCTCCTCGATCACGACCTCGACCGAGTGCGGGACCTCCTGGAACGTCCGCCGCAGCACCTGCTCGCGGACCAGCTCGGCGAGCAGCACCTCGGGCGCCTGGTCGGACGGCGCCTCGGGTGGGAAGAAGAACGGCCCCTCGGGGAGCAGCGAGACGAGGTGCTCGCGCAGCGGCGCCATTCCCGCGCCGGTCTTCGCGCTGACGGGGAAGATGTCGTCGCCCACCTCGAGCCCGGCCGTCTCGGTCAGGACCGCCGCGACCTGCGGGCGCAGCAGGCGGTCGATCTTGTTGACCGCGATCACGACCGGCACCGACGCCGCCCCGAGCAGCTCCGCGATCCAGCGGTCGCCGGGCCCGATCCCCTCCTCGGCGTTCACCACCATCAGCACCGCGTCGTCGTCGGCGACCTCGCGCTCGACGCGCGCCTGCATCCGCTGCGTCAGCGCGTCGCGCGGGCGCTGCACGCCCGGCAGGTCGACGAGCACGAGCTGGGCGTCGCCCTCGGTGGCCACGCCGCGGATCGCCCGCCGCGTCGTCTGCGGCTTGTCGGAGACGATCGCGATCTTGCGCCCAACGAGCCCGTTGACGATCGTCGACTTGCCGACGTTGGGCCGGCCCGCGAGCGCGACGAAGCCCGAGCGCGTGGTCACCAGCTCAGGATCTCCGCCTGGAGCGCCAGCATCTCACCGTCGTCGGTCTCGTGGTCCATCCCCGTCAGGTGCAGCACGCCGTGGACGATCGCCTCGCGCAGGTCGGCGGTGTGCTCCGGCGCGATCACGACGTCGCCCAGCTCGCGAGGACCGAACGCCTCGCCGACCTCGTCGACGGGGAACGAGAGGACGTCGGTCGGTCCCTCCTTCCCGCGGAAGCGCGCGTTGAGCTCCGCGATCCGCTCGCCGGAGACGAACGTCACCGCGACGTGGCCGTCCTCGACCCCGGCCGACGCGGCGGCGAGCGCCGCCAGCCGCTCGACCTCCGCCGGCGGGACCGCGGCCGTGCCGATGACCTCGACGTCCACTACGCCCGGCGGCGATCCGCGGGGCGCAGCTCGGTCGCGCCCCGCTTCGCGGCGTCCGCGTAGGCATCGACGATGCGCTGGACGAGCCGGTGCCGCACGACGTCCTCACGGCCGAACTGGACGAACTCGATGCCGTCCACCTCGTCGAGGATGTCCTTGACGACGATCAGCCCGGACTGCTGGTCGCGCGGCAGGTCGATCTGGGTGATGTCGCCGGTGATGACCATCTTCGAGTTGAACCCGAGCCGGGTCAGGAACATCTTCATCTGCTCGGGCGAGGTGTTCTGCGCCTCGTCGAGGATCACGAACGAGTCGTTCAGAGTCCTGCCCCGCATGAACGCCAGCGGCGCGACCTCGATCGAGCCGCGCTCGAGGTGCTGCTGGACCTTGTCGGGGTCGAGCATGTCCTGGAGCGCGTCGAACAACGGGCGCAGGTAGGGATCGACCTTCGCCATCAGGTCGCCGGGCAGGAAGCAGAGCCGCTCGCCGGCCTCGACCGCGGGGCGGGTGAGGATGATCCTGTTGACCTCGCGGCGCGACAGCGCCGCGGCGGCCGACGCGACCGCGAGCCACGTCTTCCCGGTGCCGGCCGGGCCGATCCCGAAGGTGATCGTGTTGCGGCGGATCGAGTCGACGTAGTTCTTCTGGGTCACCGACTTCGGGGCGACCTTCGTCGAGCGGTGGCGCCAGACGACGTCCTCGAGGACCTCGGACGGCGACGTCTTGCTGTCGAGCGCGCCGGTGACGGTGGAGATCGTGCCCGGGGAGATCTGGTGGCCGCCGGCGATGAGGTCGGCGACCTCGCGCACGACCTCCTCGGCCGCGGTGACCGCCTCCTCGGAGCCGTCGAGGGTCACGACGTCGCCGCGCAGGAAGACCTCGCAGTCGACGTGCCGCTCGACCTCGCGCAGCACCTCGTCCTCCGAGCCGGCCAGCTCGCGCGCCACGTCGTTGCCCAGCTCGATCTGCCGCCTCAAGTGAGGATCTCCTTCACCGCCGCCGACACCCGCCGCCCGTCGGCACGGCCGCCGACGCGGGGCATCACCAGCTTCATCACGTTGCCCATGTCCCTCGGCGACGTCGCCCCAGCCTCCGCGACCGCCTCCGCCACCAGCGCGTTCAGCTCCTCGTCGGGCAGCTCGGCCGGCAGGTAGGCGCCGATCAGCTCGGCCTCCGCCTCCTCGCCGGCCACGAGGTCGTCGCGCCCCGCGTCGCGGAACTGCGCGGCGGCGTCGAGCCGGCGCTTGCGCTCGCGGCGCAGGACGGCGATCTCGTCGGCGTCGCCCTCCTTCGCGGCCTTCTGCAGCTCGGAGAGGACGAGGCGCAGGCGGCCGACGCGATCCCGCTCGCCCGCGCGCATCGCGGAAGCGAGATCCTCCTTCACCTTGTCGGCCAGCGTCACCGCCTCTCAGTGTACGGCGGTCGTGCCCCCGGACGAATGGGCCTCGAGCTGCGCGTCCGCGTCGAGTGCGGGGACGGGGTGGCCCAGCTGGCCCAGCTCCGACAGGTCGCGGCCGAAGAGCAGCCCGACGTTCCAGTCGACGAGCAGGCGCGCCCGCCGGCCCATGCCGGGCATCGCGGCGAGGTGGTAGGTACGGGCGAGCAGCCACGCGGGCGTCCCGCGCCACTTGATGCCGAGCGTCGAGGCGACTGCCTTGCGCCGGCCGAGGTCGACGAAGACGCCGAGCGTCTTGTAGCGGAAGGGCCGCTTGCGCCCGGTGCCGATCGCCGCGGCGACGTTGCGGGCGACGTCGCGGCCCTGGCGCAGCGAGTGCTGGCAGGTCGGCGGGCAGGGCTCCTTGTAGCCCTTCGCGGGGTCGGGCACGGCCGCGGCGTCGCCGATCGCCCACACGCGGTCGTGGCCGGTGACCTGCATGAAGCGGTCGACCTCGATGCGCCCACGGTCCGTGAGCGGCAGCCCGAGCCGCTCGACGACGGGGTGCGGGCGCACGCCGGCGGTCCAGCACACGCTGCGCGTCGGGATGGTTTCGCCATCTGACAGACGTGCCGCAGTGCCAGTGACCTCCTCGAGCGTCGTACGCGTGCGGATCTCGATGCCGCGCCCGCGCAGCTCGCGCATGCAGAACTCGGCGAGCTCGGGCGCGATCTCGCCCATGATCCGCTCGGCGGCCTCGACGAGCACCCACCGCATCCCCTGCGTGCGGCAGCGCGGGTACTCCTCGAGCGCGTCGGCCGCGAAGTCCTGCAGCTCCGCCAGCCCCTCCACGCCGGCGTAGCCGCCACCCACGAACACGAAGTTCAGGTACGGCTCGCGCTCCTGCGGCGTCTCGAGCGTCTCCGCCATCTCGAGGTGGCTGACGAGCCTGTTGCGCAGCCCGATGGCCTCGGGCAGCGACTTGAAGCCCATCGCGTGCTCGGCAAGGCCCGGGATCGGGAGCGTGCGCGAGACCGACCCGAGCGCGACGATGAGGTGGTCGTAGTGGAGGTCCTCCTCGTGGCCCTCGCGGGTCGCGACCCGGACGCACC
>DASZDF010000065.1:0-2725 GCA_035942275.1 Solirubrobacteraceae bacterium
CGGTGGAGCCGTGTCGGTGGGGCGACGGGGTGCATGCGGTCAGCGGTGGGGCGACGGATACGGGGGGGACGGACTCCCTCGGTTCGGCGGCGACGGTCCGGGTCGACTGCAACGGTCCGGCCGTGTCGGTGGAAGCGGGCGGGGCGGAGGACGTCGAGCCGGTCGTCGCTGCTTCGGATGCGGTCTCGGGCGTCGACCGGGTCGAGGTCGAGGTGAGCGTGGACGGGTCGGAGTGGCGCCCGCACCTCGCGCCTCTGGTCGCCGAGGCCGGGCGGGCCTACGTCTTCCGCGCACGGGCGGTGGACGTCGCGGGAAACTGGAGCGGCTGGGTGCAGACGGAGCCGGTGGTCGCGGCCCCGGTGGCGCCGGAGGAGGACGAGCCGGATGAGCAGCGGCCGACCGGCGGGACCGGGAGCGCGCCGCCCGTACCGGTGAAGCCGGCCGTCGCGCCGCTTCCGGCCCCGGTCGCGGTGCTCGCGGAGGAACCCCCGGCGCCGCAGATCGACCCGCCGGTGATGCCGCCGCCGAAGGCGCCGCAGACGCTCCAGGATCCTCGCCTCCGCATCACGCGCGTCGTCACCCGCCGGCGCGGCGTCGTCCACGTCGTGGGCACTGCGGCGCGCGAGCTTCAGACCACCGCGAACGTCACGCTCAAAGTGGGAACGCAGTCGCGCAGCAGGCGTGTGACGGTCGGCGGCGGGCGGTGGAAGGCCGTGTTCCGCACCGGCCGCAACGCCGCTCCGCGCGCCGTCACGGTGACGGCGAGGGCGACGGGGAGCTTCGCCTCCGGCACCGCGCGTTGGCGCGCGAACGCGAACAAACCGCGTTCACCCCTTGCGCACCACCCCGACCAGTAGCCACAATCCAGCCGACCATGTCTGGTCTGCCGCTCGCGATCAAGGCGGCCGTCGCCGCCGTAATGGTGGTGAGCATCTGGCGCGCGCTCTACGGGCCGCCGCCGGAGCACCGCGACCTGACCGTCGCGCGCCTCTGGGGGCTGACCGCGTTCATCCTCTACGTCAGCGGCATCGTCGCCCTCGCCGACGGCCGCGCCGGCGCCTGGCTGCTCCTCATCGCGGGCGTCGTCGCTCTCTGCATGGCCTTCTGGCACGCCCGCGGCGACGACGGCGGCGGCGGGGGAGGCGACCCGGGGGACGACGACACCGGCCCGATCGACTGGGACCAATTCGACCGCGCGCGCCGCGAGTGGGACCAGCCGCGCGTCCCCGCGTAGGCCCACGACGCCCAGATGAGCTTCGAGACCGGCGACCGCATCCGGGTCAGCCTCGACGACGACAGCGGCCACCTTCACCTCAACAGCGGCCTGACCAACATCGGCCAACTGAAGCTCCCGCACAGCAGTCGCCCGCGCCTCACGCTCGGCGACGACGCCTTCCAGATCGCGCCGCGAGACGACGAGTGGCTGCTGCTCGAGGAGGAGACCGGCGAGACGAGGGCGACGATCGCGGGGAAGCGCAAGCTCACGCTGACCGCCGACGGCGCGACGTTCACCCTCGCCAAGCCGTTCCTCAAGAAGCACGCGGTGCTCACCGACGCCGCGGGCACCCCGCTGCTGCGCTTCGAGCGGAGCCTCGAGGGCCGCCGGAGAGCGCTCGTCGCCCACGTGGAGCAGCCGTGCGCGCAGGGTGACGTCCTCTTCCCGTTCGCCGCCGTCGCCGTCGCGCTCAAGGGGTCGTTCAAGCCACCGGAGGAGCGCAACGCGGAAGGCGAGGCCGCCGGGGCATGGACCCGCGCCGGCCAGTGGGGCTACGGCGCCGCGTTGTGGGGCGGCGCGGTCGGGATCGGCGACCTCACACCCGAGAGCAGCGGCGGCGGAGCCACAGGCGCCGACTTCGGCGGCGGGGGCGGCTTCGGCGGCGGAGGCGGCGACTTCGGAGGCGGAGGCGGAGGGGACGGCGGAGGCGGCTGACCGTAGTCTTCGCCCCCGCATGATCACCCGCCAGGACGCCCTCAACGCCCTCGCCGCCGAGCCGTTCGACGTCGTCGTCATCGGCGGCGGCATCACGGGCGCGGGCGTCGCCCTCGACGCCGCCACGCGCGGGTACTCCGTCGCCCTCGTCGAGAAGGCCGACTACGCCTCGGGCACGAGCAGCCGCTCCTCCAAGCTCGTCCACGGCGGCCTGAGATACCTCCAGAACTTCGACCTCGGCCTCGTCAGGGAGGCGCTGCTCGAGCGCCAGCTCATGGTCCAGCTCGCGCCCCACCTGGTCCGCCCGCTCCCGCTCGTCGTGCCCGCCTTCGGCAACCAGCGCCCCGACCGCACCCTCGGCACCGGCCTGCACCTGTACGACGTCATGAGCGTCGACAAGCTCCGCAGCAGGCGCTCCCGCCGCCTCCGACGAGGCGAGCAGGAGCCCGCCGAGTGGAGCCCCGACCGCCACCGCACCATCGACGGCGACGAGGTCAAGCGCCTCCTCCCGGCGCTCGCGCCGAGAGACCCCACCGCCGGCTACCTCTTCTACGACTGCCAGACCGACGACAGCCGCCTCGTCCTCACCGTCCTCGGCGAGGCGGAGCGCTTCGGCACGGTCATGGCCAACGGCGTGGAGGTCCTCGAGCTGTGCGAGAGCGAGGGCAAGGCGACCGGGGTGAACGCAAGGGACGTCCACAGCGGCGCCGAGTTCACGATCCAGGCCGACAACGTCGTCAACGCGACCGGCGTCTGGGCCGACCGCATCCGCCCCGAGGAGCTGCACGACGAGGC
>DASZDF010000066.1:0-8618 GCA_035942275.1 Solirubrobacteraceae bacterium
CGAGACGTTCGTGCGGTCGGGCGCGAAGAGGTCGTGGTGCTCGATCGGCGGGCCGATCGCGGGCAGGTCGAGCGCCTCCAGCTCGGCGACCGAGCCGACGCGGATCGCGCACTGCGGGTTGCCGACGAAGACCTGCTGGAAGCGGAAGCCCTCGACCTCGCCGTCGCTGCCGCGCCGCGCGCGGCCCATGTCCACGCGGCACGTGCGCTCGTCGAGGATCGTCGGCCGGATCTCGCCGGCGACGGTCTGGATCGAGAACTGGCTCGCGTCCGTCCAGCCCCGCCGGTGCAGGTACATGATCGCCTCGCGGGCGCCGTTGCCCGACAGCTCGGCCTCGCTGCCGTCCGGGTTGAAGATCCGCAGCCGCGCGACGAACCCCGGCGCGTCGGGCGGCGAGAGCACGAGCACCCCGTCCGCGCCGACGCCGGTGTGCCGGTGGCAGAGGGCGCGGACGGTCACGGCGTCGACCGGCTCCTCGACGATGAGGTAGTCGTTGCCGAGCGCCTGCCACTTCTCGAACTTCATGGGTCGATCATGGCGGCCACGTCCTCGGCCCGCTTCCCCGTGACGTCCACGAGCTCGGCGCCCGGGAGCTTGCGCATCCACGTGAGCTGGCGCTTGGCGTAGTTGCGCGTGCGGCGCTTCATCGCCTCGACGTCGCCCGCGAGCAGCTCCTCGAACCCGAGCGCCTTGCGCGCCGTCTCCGACGCGCCGGCCGCGTCCGCCCGCCGGACCTCGTCGACCGCGCCGGCGGCGACCATCGCGTCCACGCGCCGGTCGATCCGCTCGTAGAGCGCGTCGCGGTCCATGGTCAGGCCGAGGAGCCGCGTCGGGTGGCGCGTGTCCTCCGTCCACAGCCGATTCGGCCCGTCCGGAGGCTCCAGCTCGCCGAGGTCGTGCAGCTCGAGGTAGCGGATGAGGCGCGAGCGGTCCCGCGGGTCGACCTTCTCGGCCGCCCACGGCGCGCGGCGGGCAAGCTCGGCGTGCAGCGCCTCCGGCCCGCGCTCGACCATCGCCTCCTCCCAGCGGTGGCGCAGCTCGGCGGGCGGAGCGGGACGCAGGTCGAGGTCGGCGAGGGCGGCGCGCAGGTACAGGCCCGTCCCGCCGACGACGATCGGCGTCGCGCCCGAGCCGAGCAGGTCGTCGATCTCCGCGTGCGCGAGCTGCGCGTACTCGCCGGCGCTGACCCGCGCGTCGACCGGGAGGAAGGACACGAGCCGGTGCTCGAGCTCGCGCTGCTCCTCGGGCGTCGCCACGCCCGTGAGCGTCTCGAGCCCGCGGTAGACCTGCAGCGCGTCCGCCGACACCGCCACCGGCCGCTCGCCGCGCCCCCGGAGCCGCGCGGCCAGCGCGAGCGCGACGTCGGTCTTGCCGACCGCGGTCGGGCCGAAGAGCGCGAGGATCACCGGCCGCCAGTATGGCGTCGCGAGCAGCGGCCCCGCGCGCTCGCCCCCGAGACGTGCGAGTACCGTGGTCCGGCATGGGCGTCCACATCGGCTCCGGGCTGGCGACGGGCGGCGAGGCGCGCGCGTCCGCCGTCGACGCGGCGCTCCAGTCGCGCGGCGGGCTGAACGGCGGCCGCGCGGATCTGGCGGTCGTCTTCGTCGCGGGTCGCCACGTCGAGCAGGCCGAGTCGATCCTCGAGGGCGTCCACGAGGCGCTCGCTCCCGAGGCGCTCGTCGGCTGTGGCGCGGCGGGCGTCCTCGGAGGCCGGCGCGAGGTCGAGACGGGCACCGCGGTGACCGTCTGGGCCGCCGCGCTCGGCGAGGGCGAGGCGACGACCTTCCACGCCGAGGCCGAGCAGATGTCGGACGGGATCGCGATCCGCGGCTTCCCCGACCTGTCCGGAGCGGCGGGCGCGATCCTCATCCCCGACCCCTACACCTTCCCGACCGACGCGGTGCTCCAGGACCTCGCGCGCCGCGCGCCCGGCGTCCCGCTCGTCGGCGGCATCGCCAGCGCCGGCGCGGGGGACGCCGCGGGGACGCTGCTGCTCCACGACGACGAGGTCCTCACGGGCGGCGCCGTCGGCGTCCGGTTCGACGGCGTCGAGCTGCTGCCGTGCGTCTCCCAGGGCGCGACGCCGGTCGGGCCGGAGCTCACGATCACCGCGGCCGAGGGCCAGGTCATCTCGGAGCTCGCGGGGCGTCCCGCGCTCGAGAAGCTCCGCGAGGTCATCCTCGACCTGCCGCTCGACCAGCGCGACCTGGTCGCCCGTGGGCCGCTGCTCGGGCTCGTCATCGACGGCGGGAAGCCCGAGTACGTGCAGGGCGACTTCCTCGTGCGCGGGCTCGTCGGCGCGGACCCCGACGCCGGCACGATCGCCGTCGGCGCGCTCGTGAAGGCCGGCCAGGTCGTGCGGCTGCACGCCCGCGACGCCGACTGCGCCGACCGCGACCTGCGAGAGGCCCTGAACCTCCGCCGCGAGGCGCTCGGCGGCGACGCTCCCGCCGGCGCGCTCGTCTTCACGTGCAACGGTCGCGGCCGGGCGATGTTCGGGACCTCCGACCACGACGCGGAGGCGATCGGCGACGAGCTCGGCGACGTCCCGCAGGCGGGGTTCTTCGCGGGCGGCGAGATCGGACCGGTCGGCGGCGAGAGCTTCCTGCACTCGTTCACCGCGACGGTCGGGGTGTTCCCCGCGTGAGCGGGCACGTCGCGCTCGACGGCGCGCGCGTCCTGGTCACCGGCGCGACCGGTGGGCTGGGGCAGGCGATCGCGCGCGAGCTCGCGGGGCGCGGCGCGAGGCTCGTGCTCACCGGCCGCAAGGCGGACGTGCTGGAGCCGCTCGCCGAGTCGGTCGGTGGCGAGGCGCTGGTGGTCGACCTGGCGCAGCGCGGCGAGGTCGAGCGGCTGCTGGGGTCGTGCGGCGACGTCGACGTCCTCGTCGCGAACGCGGCCCTGCCGGGCTCGGGCCGGCTCGACACCTACACGGTCGCGCAGATCGACCGCGCGCTCGACGTCAACCTCCGCGCGCCGATCGTCATGGCGCAGGCGCTCGCCTCCGGGATGGTCACGCGCGGACGCGGGCAGCTCGTGTTCATGGCGTCGCTCGCCGGCAAGTCCGCCAACGGCGGCGGCTCGATGTACAGCGCGACGAAGTTCGGCGTGCGCGGCTTCGCGCTGTCGCTGCGCCACGACCTCGCCGACCAGGGCGTCGGGGTCACCGTCATCAACCCGGGCTTCATCCGGGACGCCGGGATGTTCCACGAGTCGGGGGCGAAGCTGCCGCCGGGGGTCGGCACGAAGACGCCCGCCGACGTGGCGCGCGCGGTCGTGAAGGCCGTCGAGGACGACCCGGCCGAGATCGACGTCGCCCCGGTCGCGCTGAAGGCGGGCGCCGCGCTGGCCGCCCTCGCGCCCGGGGTGGCGGACGTCGTCACCCGCCGCCTCGAGCGCCGGGCGCGGGTCGCCGAGCAGCTCGGCGCCGCTCAGACCGACAAGCGCTAGCGGTCGTCGCCGACGACGAACGTCGCCTCGCCGCCGGTGCTGGTCGTCGCGCCCGGCCGGCCCTCCTCGACCCGGCGCGTCTCCGGGCCGACCGCGGCGAGGACCTCGCTCGCGAGTCGCGGGCCGTCGCTGTTGCGCTCCGGCGTCGCCTGGATGCGGACGATGACCTCGTCGCCGTCGATCTCCTCGAGCAGGATGCGCGGCTCGCCCCGCATCGGCGTCTCGATCGTGTGCTGGAGGAGGTGCTGGATGTCGAGGGGCGTGACGCCCGGGCGCAGGCGTGCGCGGAGGTTCACGCCCGCGGGCTCGCGGAGCGGAACGATCGCGACGTTCAGGACCGTCCGGTTCGGGACCATGATTGAGTCGTCGCCGTTCGAGAAGACCGTGTGCAGGAGCCCGAGCGACGCGACCGTGCCCTCCATCTCCCCCGCGAGGTCGCCGCCCTGGAGGCGGACGCGATCGCCGACCACGAACGGCCGCGCGCTGAGGAGGACGACGCCCGCGAACAGGTTCCCGAGCGTCTGCTGGGCGGCGAGGCCGAGGATGACCGCCGTCGCCGCGGCGGCGGGCACGAGGTTCTCGTTCGTGAGGCCGGCGACGCGGAGCGCGACGAGCGTCGAGACGACCGCGAAGAACAGGCGGATGAGGAACCCCACGGTGCCCGCCGTCCCCGGGTCCATCCGGCGGAAGAGCGCCGGGCCGAGGATGCGGCCGAGGTCGCGGGCGAGGCCGAAGCCGAGGAGGAGCAGCGCCCCGGCGGCGCCGAGGCGGATGGGCGCGTCGAGGCCGAAGAGCTCCTCCCGGAAGAGGAACAGCACGATCGTCGCGGCGGTGAGGACGAGGAGCAGCACGACCTCGATCCGCGCGCGCTTGACCGCGCGGGCGCTGAGCTGCCGAGCAAGGCCGACCTCGCGCCAGGCGTGGCTCCGGGTGTCGAGCATCTTGCGCATGTCGTCTCTCACGGTGACAGCACGCTCCGTGCCTTCCGTGGTGCCCCTCACATGGGCGGGAAAACGTCGCGCACGAGCGAGAGCTCGAGGTGCAGCCTCCCGCCGACGGGAACCGAGCCGGTCGCCGGGTCGACGACCTGGACGTGGTCCCATGTCGCGTGCGTCCCGCCCTCCGAGCCGTCGAAGATCAGCACGACGTAGATGCCGTGCGGCGTGCCGCGCGGGACGCGGAAGCTCGCGGACCGCGCCCGTCGCGGGTACCGCGGCCGCGGCCGCTTCAGGACGACGCCGGAAGGAGCGTTCTCCCGGTGCGCGCTCGCGAGGTAGAGGTAGCCGGCGCCGCCCTTGAACCAGTACGCCTCCGGGTTCCAGATGACGAGGTACGCCGGGCCGGTCTGCACGACGTCCCCGCGCCCCGCGACCGAGGTCGTGCACATGCACGGGCCGTGGCCGCGAGCCGGCCGCGCCGCGAGCGCGAGCCCGAGCGCGCACGCGAAGGCGAGCACGAAGGCGACGGCGACGACGAAGCGGCGCACGCCTCCGGTACGCGCGGCGGTCGCGGAGAAGTCCGCGACTCGGCCGCCGCCGCCGAGCGGGCCGCTCCCGCTCTAGAACAACGCCTGCTGCGCCGCCGCCGCGATCGCCTCCTCCCTCTGCCGCCGGCCCAGCTCCGCGCGCCGCTCGCGCTCCGCCACCGCGCGCCGCTCCCGCTCGGCCGCAGCGATCGCTCGGATCTCCTCTCCCGCGCTCGCGCGGCCGTTGGCGGCCGCGACGCCGCGGAGGTCGCGCGGCCAGGTCCCTCCGCGCAGCTCGTCGTGGCGGACGAGCTCCGCGAGCCGTTTGCGCTCCGCGGGCGGCGCGTAGGCGCCGCGGCGGTAGAGCTCCTCGTAGCGGGGCACAAGGTCCGGTCGGTAGGAGCGCAGCCAGTCCATGAAGATCTCCTTCACCTCGCCGCGGAGGTGCAGCGCGATGCCGCCGATCCCGGTAGCGCCGGCCTCGGCCGCCAGCGTCAGGATCCGCTCGACCTGCTCGGGCGAGTCGTTGATCCCCGGCATCAGCGGCGCGACGAGGATCCCGCACGGGATGCCCGCCTCGTTGAGCGCGGCGACCGCCTCCATGCGCGCCTTCGGGTTCGGCGTGTGCGGCTCGCTCGCGCGCCACGCCTTCTCGTCCATCGTCGGGATCGAGAGGTTCGCGTGCATCGGCGCGCGCTCGGCGACCTCCTTCATCAGGTCGAGGTCGCGCAGCAGCAGCGGCGACTTCGTGAGGATCGAGCACGGGTTGGCGAAGTCGCGCATCGCCTCCCAGATCCCGCGCATGAGCTTGTACCGGCCCTCGACCCACTGGTACGGGTCGGTGTTCGTCCCCATCGCGACGTGCTCGCCCTTCCACGACTTCCGCGCGAGCTCCGTCCGCAGCACCTCGGGCACGTTGACCTTGACGACGATCTCCTTCTCGAAGTCCCGCCCTGCGCCGAGGTCGAGGTACTTGTGCGTCGGCCGAGCGAAGCAGTTGTGGCTGACGACGCCGTTGGCGATGAAGTCGCCGGTGCCTGTCGTGATGTCGTAGAGCCGCGCCGCGCCGCTCATCGGCTCGATCGACACCACGCGCGTCCGCGCGTCGGACTTCAGCGCGAACCCCTGGACCTGACGCTTGCGCGTGATCGCGGGATCGGTCATGTGGAAGAACCTCAACCGCTCTCGGAGGCCGCCTCGGAGGCGGACGCAGCTCACGCCGTTCTCGCGCCGCGGCTCCTCGACGACGTCGAAGCCGAAGTGGCGGAAGCACGCGAGCGTCCAGTCCAGGATCGCGCGGTCCTTGTTCGGGATGCGCAATGCCTCGCGCCCGCATGAGCCCTCCGCGTCGAAGATGCCGGCGAGGAAGCCCTTGCGCCAGTCGTCGCTAGGCGAGAGCGGCCAGCGGATCGCCTCGGTGATGGTGCCGACGCGGTAGGCGTCGCTCGCGTGGATGGCGTCCAGCGGGCGTCGCGTCGCGGTCGCCGCGGCGAAGGCACGCCGCTCGAGGTAGATGCCGAGGCCGAGCAGGTACTCCTGCGCGCGTAGGAGCGCCTCCTCGTCGGTGAGCGCCAAGCGGAAGCGGTGACGCACAGCCGGGCGGCGACCCGCGCCTGTGTACACGCCTGACCGTAGGTGCGCCTCGCCGCGAACGATGCCGCAGAGGTAGCCGCGACGGTACTCCGCGCTCTCCTCCGGCGCGTGCGCGAACTTCCCGGTGCCGAGAAGCTCGTCGGTGAGCGTCAGGTGCGGCCGCTGGTTCCACCCGCTCTCCGCGCCCGTGACGTACTTCCAGCCGCGTCTCGTGAGGAACCGGTGGTCGCCGCTCGCGATGAGCACCGTGCCGTCCTCGAGCTCGATGCGGTACGCAGGCTTGACCGTCTGCCAGTGCTGCAAGACCTCGGTCTCGACATAGCGGCGATACCGACCCCGCACCTCGGTGCCCACGATCCGGTCGCCGACGTCGAGCTCCGCGATCGGCCGCGTGCGCCCATCGGCCATCAGGATCGGCGTGTTTCCCCACAGGCAGTAGAGGCAGGCATGACTGCATCCCCGGTAGGGATTGATGGTCCACCGGAACGGGACCTGGCTCGCCTCGTGGACGCGGTTCAGCGCTGATTTCGCGCGGATCTCGTAGAACCGGGTGTCGAGTGCCTCGGGTGCGTCGAAGCGACGGATGACCGCCTCCTCGCGGTAGCCGGGCAGCCGCCGGCGCTCCTCCTCGTCCACTCGCAGGTTGTCCCATCGCATGCGAACACATGTTCGCATATGGGGGCGACGGACGGCAAGGCGCAAGTTCCGCGACCGCTCGACGTTCCATCATCCGAATCACTCTGGGGGGAGAGGAATCATGCGAAAGACACTCATCGCCGCGACGGTCGCGGCCAGCTTCGTCCTAGGCGCTGCCCAGCCGGCGTGGGCCGTCGGCGAGGGTTACTTCGTCGAGAGCATCACGACGAGCAGCGGCCACACGATCAACGAGCGGGCCGACGGTCACATCCTGAAGAGCGACGCGACCAAGATGACCATCGAGCTCGACTGCCGCATCTACACGAGCCCGCCGGCGATCAACACCGGGATCGACGCCTGCTACATGGTGGGCGCGGACAACACCCGCTACGACGCGGGGAGCCACGGCGCCATGATCGGGCCGGTGGACGTCACGAACGGCGTGTTCCACGACATCAAGCGTCAGCACTACCGGGTCTGCGTCCAGACCGACGCGTTCTGGGGCACTGACAGCTTCTACTACGCGGCGCCGCTGGTCTGCTCGACGTAGCGCGGTCGGGGCGGGCGCGGCATGATCGCGCGATGCCCGCCCCGACGATCGCACCCGCGACGCACGACGACCTCGACGACGTCCTCCCGCTCTTCGCCGGCTACCAGCGCTTCTACGCCGGCGAGGCGCGGGACGACGACGACAACCGCGCCTTCCTCACGCGGTTCGTGGCGCCGAGCGACGACGGGCTGCTGCTCCTCGCGCGCGACGGCGACGGCGACGGTCGCGCCCTCGGGTTCGCCAACCTCTACTGGACCTTCAGCTCGGTCAGCGCCGTCGAGCACGCGCTGATGAACGACCTCTTCGTCTCGGACGAGGGCCGGGGGAAGGGCGTCGGCCACGCGCTGATCGCCGCGGCGGGCGCGGCCGCCCGGGAGCGCGGCCTGACGCGACTGAGCTGGCAGACCGCCGTCGACAACCGTCAGGCCCAGCGCCTCTACGAGCGCTTCGACGCGGAGCGCAGCATCTGGTTCGAGTACGAGATCGAGGTCTAGCCCGTCGGCGCGCCCGCCCGCGCGAGGAGCGACTCCTCGCCGGCGAGCGTCTGCGACGTCGCGGACGCGATCTCGACCTGCACGATCTCCCCCGGCTCCGCGACGCCGGCGAAGTTCACGACCTTGTTGTGCCGCGTGCGGCCGCGCAGGCGCGAGGCGTCCGTCCGCGAGACGCCCTCGACGAGCACCTCGAGCGTCCGCCCGACGAAGCGCTGCGCCCGCTCCCGCGCGCGACGCTGCACGACCTCGACCAGCCGCTCCATCCGCTCGACCGCGACCTCGTGCGGCACGAGCCCCTCGGTCATCGACGCCGCCTCCGTCCCCCGGCGCGGCGAGTAGATGAACGTGAAGGCGCCGTCGTAGCCGACCTCCTCGCAGACCTCGAGCGTCTCCAGGAAGTCGTCCTCGGTCTCCCCGGGGAAGCCGACGA
>DASZDF010000067.1:0-3497 GCA_035942275.1 Solirubrobacteraceae bacterium
CGCCGCGCCGCCGGCGTGGCCGCGCGTCCACGCCGCGCCGAGCGCCACCGCGACGAGGAGCGCGACGCCGGCGCCCGCTCCGATGAGCAGGTTGCGGCGCCGCGGCGGCGGCGAGCGCACGAGCGCCATGACGATCGCGGCGCCCGCCAGCGGCGCGAGGAAGTAGCCGCGGCCGTGCGTGAGGACGCCGAGCAGCGCGAGGACGGCGAGGGCGACCACGCGTTGCGTGCTCAGCCCGCGGTTGACGAGGCGCAACGCGGCGAGCAGCACGGCGGTGCTAAGCAGCACGAGCATCGCGTCCGGGTTCACGTTCCCCGCGATCGAGGCGAGCTTGGGGTTCAGCGCGACGATGCCCGCGACAAGGGGGCGCGCCCAGCCGGTGCTGAACAGCTCGGCCGCGATCAGCCACGCTAGGCCGACGGTCAGGACGAAGAGCGCCACCGTCGCGAGCCGCACCGACATGAGCCGCCCGAGCAGCGAGCGGTCCGGCGTCAGCTCCCACACCGCGGCCGCGTAGAGGTAGTAGACGGGCGGGTTGGCCGCCGCGGCGTTCGGGCCGCTGGCGGCGTTGCGGGCCCGCGACCCCTCGCGCTCGAGCCGCTCCTCGACCTCGTCGACGCGATGCCAGGCGGGGCGGCCCTCGAAGTGCTGTACGATCGGCAGGACGTAGAGGCCCTCGCCGAGGATCTCGAGCTCGCGCGAGTACTCGCCGCTGCCGCCGTCGCGCTTCGGCCCGTCGCCGGTCTCGACGAGCGCCTGGACGTACGCGACGTGCGTGAGCTCGTCCGGCCCGTGGATCGGCGGCGTCACCGCCGCCCAGGCGATTCCGTTCGCCGCGGCGAGCACGAGCAGCACCGCCAGCGCCGGCGGCGTCGCGCGCACGCGCCGCCACGCGCGTCCTGGGAGCTGGCGCCACGACATGGCGCGCCAGAGTAGTGCCCGCACCGTGTTCTACCCTTGTGCCCTTCGCGCGCGCAACTTCCCCGAGCGCGCGCCGTTCCGACGCAGGAGCCGAGTTGAGCGACCTCCTAGCCATCGTCCCCGCCTACAACGAGGCCGGCGCCATCGCCGGCACGATCGACGAGCTGCGCCGCCACGCGCCGCGGTTCGACGTCGTGGTCGTGGACGACGGCTCGACCGACGGGACCGCGGAGATCGCGCGGCGGCGCGGGGCACGCGTGCTGCAGCTGCCGTTCAACGTCGGCATCGGCGGCGCGGTGCAGGCCGGCTACGTCTTCGCCGCGGAGAACGGCTACTCGGTCGCCGTGCAGGTCGACGGCGACGGGCAGCACGACCCGCGCTGCCTGCCCGTCATGCTCGACCACCTGCGCGCGCGGCCCGAGCTCAACATGGTCACCGGCTCGCGCTTCCTCGCCGCCGACGGCCACGGCTACCGCTCGTCGGCGTCCCGCCGGCTCGGGATCCGGATCTTCGGCCGCATCCTCTCCGCCGTCGTCGGGCGCCCGGTCACCGACCCGACGTCGGGGCTGCGCATGACCGACCGCCGCGGCATCGAGCTGTTCGCCCGCGACTACCCGCACGACTACCCCGAGGTGGAGGCCGTGCTCCTCCTGCACCACCACCGGCTCACCGCCGAGGAGCTGCCGGTGCGGATGCGCGAGCGCCAGTCGGGCGTGTCGTCGATCAACGCCTCGCGCTCGGCCTACTACATGATCAAGGTGCTGCTGGCGATCTTCGTCGGGCTGCTGCGCACGCGGCCGACGGTGGAGCCCGGCGACGAGGCGCCCGTGCGGGCGCAGCAGGCGGTCTGAGCCGTGGAGTCGCGGATCCAGATCGTCGCCATCCTGGCCACGGCGCTGCTGTTCGTCGTCGTGTTCGAGGCGGTGCGGCGCCGCCGGCTGATGGAGCGCTACGCGCTGCTGTGGCTGTTCTGCACCGCGGTGCTGCTGGGGCTCGCGGTGTGGAAGGACGCGCTCGAGGAGCTCGCGTCCGCGGTCGGCATCTACTACGCGCCGTCGGCGCTGTTCGCGATCGCGCTGGGCTTCGTCTCCGTGCTGCTGCTGCACTTCTCGCTCGTCATCTCGCGCCTGGCCGACCAGACGAAGGTGCTCGCCCAGCGCGTCAGCATCCTCCAGGCCCGCGTCGACCAGCTCGAGGCCGGGCAGCGCGCCGAGGCGCCCGCCGCCGCCGACGACGAGCCGGCTGAGCTCGTCGCCCGACGGTAGATGGCGGTGTCGGCTTCGGGGGCCGCGCGCGCCCCTGCGCGCGCGACGCTCGCCGGTCTCGCGGCGCGCGTGTGGACGCCGCGCGTCGTCGTGCCGCTCGTGTTCGCGCTGTCGGCGGCGTGGTTCGCCTGGCAGGCCTCGCACGTCAGCTCCTACATCTGGCTGATCGACGAGATGCTGTACGTCAAGCAGGCGCACGGCTACAGCGAGCTGGCGGGGCTGATGCCGCACGTCCACGGCGAGCCGTACGGCGTCCCGAACGTGCTGTACCCGCTGCTGATGGCGCCGCTGTACGCGCTGCTGTCGTCGCCGGACGCCTTCGAGGCGGCGCACATCCTCAACGGCCTGCTGTGGACGAGCGCGCTGTTCCCGGTCTACCTCCTCGTCCGGCGCCTCGGCGCCTCGTGGCAGTGGGCGCTGCTCGCGGGGATCCTCACGATCTGGGTGCCGTGGAGCGTGGCGACGCTCGTCGTCATGACCGAGGCCGCGACGTACGCGGTCTTCCCGTGGGCGATCCTCGCCATCACGATCGCGGTCGCCGAGCCGCGTCCGCGCAACCACGTCCTGGCGGTCGCCGCCATCCTCCTCGCGGTCGCCGCGCGGACGCAGATGGTCTTCCTCTTCGGCGTCCTCGTCCTCGCCGCGATCGCGTTCGAGGTCTCGGTGCCGGACGGCGTGCGGCTGCGCGAGCGGCTGCGGCGGCGCTGGTCGCTCATCGCGATCCTCGGCGGCGGCGCGCTGCTGCTCGGCGCGGTCGCGGTGCTCGGCGGCAAGCCGCTCGGCGGCTACGAGCTGACCGCGAGCCTCGAGCGGTTCCCGGGCGGGCTGTGGGGGTCGGCGGTCCAGCACGCCGCCCACGTCTTCGTCGGGCTCGCGGTCATCCCGCCGATCATGTTCTTCGCATGGCTGTACTCGGTCGCGGCCGAGCCGCGCGGCCCGCTCGAGCGGTCGTTCGCGCTCGTCGCGGCGATCACGCTCGTGCTGATCTTCTACCAGGCCGCGTTCTTCGCCCAGCTCATCGCCGCGGGCATGCAGGAGCGCTACGTCTCGTACGCGGTGCCGATCCTCGTCGTGGGCGCGGTGCTGCTGGCCGCCGACCGCCTGCGCGGCACGCCCCGCCTGTCGTTGCTCGCGTCGGGCCTGCTCGTCGCCGGGGTCATCGCCGGCGCCCCGTTCGACGCCGGCGAGGCGGCCGGCGCGTTCGACCGCGTCGCCAACGGCGGCGCGGCGCTCGGCGAGGTGTTCATGAAGGACATCCCGGAGCTGACGCGGTCGATCCCGGGCCGCGACCTGCGGACGAACGAGGGGCTC
>DASZDF010000068.1:0-3977 GCA_035942275.1 Solirubrobacteraceae bacterium
GCCGACGCCGAGGCGCTTCATCAGCGGCTGCGCGCAGTGGTGGCCGGCGCGGACGCAGACGCCCTGGCGGCCGACGATGTCGGCGATGTCGTGCGGGTGCGCGTGGTCGAGGGCGAACGAGACGACCGCGCCGCGCGACTCGGCGTCGGGCGGGCCGAAGAGCGTCAGCCCCTCGACGTCCGCGAGGCGGTCCAGCGCGTAGCCGACGAGGTCGCGCTCGTGGTCGCGGATCGCGTCGATCCCGAGGCCCTGCATCCAGTCGACGGCAGCGGCGAGGCCGACGCCCTCGACGATCGGCGACGTCCCCGCCTCGAACTTCGCCGGCACGTCGCCGAAGCGGATCTCCTCGAACGAGACCGACGAGATCATGTGGCCGCCCCCGATCCAGGGCGGCATCGCGTCGAGCAGCTCGCGCCGCCCGTGCAGCACGCCGATGCCGGTCGGCCCGTAGGCCTTGTGCGCCGTCCACGCGTAGAAGTCGGCGCCGAGCGCCGCGACGTCGACCGGGATCTGCGGCACCGCCTGCGAGCCGTCGACGAGCACGAGCGCGCCGGCCGCGTGGGCGCGGCGCGCGATCTCCTCGACCGGGTTGATCGTGCCGAGGACGTTCGAGACGTGCGTGACCGCGACGAGCCGCGGGCCGCGCTCGAGCAGCGCGTCCAGCTCGTCGAGGCGCAGGCGGCCCTCGTCGTCGACGCCGACGACGTCGAGCTCGGCGCCGCGCTCGCGGCAGATCATGTGCCAGGGCACGATGACCGAGTGGTGCTCCATCTCGGTGACGACCACGCGGTCGCCCGGCTGGAGGTTCGCCCTCCCCCACGCCTGCGCGAGCAGGTTGATCGCCTGGGTCGCGTTGCCGGTCAGGATGGTGTCGCGGGCCGCCCAGCCGGTCAGCTGCGCCGCGCGGGTGCGGCCGGCCTCGAAGCGCTCGGTCGCCTCCACCGCCAGCGGGTAGACGCCGCGGTGCACCGACGCGTTGTGGTGCGCCGCGAAGTCCGCCATCGCGTCGATGACCTGCCGCGGCTTCTGCGACGTCGCGGCGCTGTCGAGGTAGACGAGGCCCTCCCGGTCGAGGATCGGGAAGTCCGCGGCGACCGACGCTGGGGCGAACGTGGCCACGCGCTACGCGCCCACGGGGGCGAAGTCCTCGCGGATCTTCCCGTAGCCCTCGCGCTCGAGCCGCTCGACGAGCTCGGGGCCGCCCTCGGTGGCGATCCTGCCGTCGAACACGATCGAGACCCGGTCGGGCTTGATGTGGTGGAGGATGCGCTGGTAGTGCGTGATGATCAGGACGCCCATCTGCGTGTCGTCCTTCACCGCGTTGACGGCGTTGGCGACGACGTTGAGCGCGTCTATGTCGAGGCCCGAGTCGGTCTCGTCGAGGACGGCCATCGACGGGCGCTGGAGCGCGAGCTGGAGCATCTCGAGGCGCTTCTTCTCGCCGCCGCTGAAGCCCTCGTTGAGGTAGCGCGAGGCGAACTGCTTCGGGATGTTCGTGAGCTGCATCGCCTCCTCGACGACGCGGCGGAAGTCCTTGAGGCTGACGGGCTCCTCGCCCCGCTCCTCGCGGTGGGCGTTCATCACCATCCGCAGGTACTTGGTGATCGTCACGCCGGGGACGGAGACGGGGTACTGGAACGCCATGAACAGGCCGAGGCGGGCGCGCTCGTCCGGGTCGGCCTCCGTGATGTCCTCGCCCCCGAAGAGGACCTGCCCCTCGGTGACCTCGAAGTTCGGGTGACCCATCACGACGTTCGCGAGCGTCGACTTGCCGGAGCCGTTCGGGCCCATCAGCGCGTGGACCTCGCCGGGCCGCACGACGAGGTCGACCCCCTTGAGGATCTGCTTGTCGCCGGCCTGCGCGTGCAGGTTGCGGATCTCGAGTTCAGGCATCGGTTCCAATCTGGATCAGGTCGGGCTCTCGGTTGGTGAAGGCGACGAGCTCGGCGAGCGTCGTGCGCTGGAGCGCCTCGAAGACGCCGCCCTGGACGCGCATCCACAGCAGCTTCGTCGCGCACAGGTCGCCGTCGTCGTGGTGCGAGCAGAGGACCTTGCCCGCGCCGGGGCGGTCGTCGACGAAGCAGGACATCGGCGCGACCGCGCCCTCGAGCGCCAGCACGGCCTCGTCCATGCGGATCTCCTCCGCCGGCCGCGCCAGGCGGTAGCCGCCGTGCGCGCCGCGCGTGGACTCGACCAGGGCGGCCTTCTTGAGCAGGGCGACGATGCGCTCGAGGTAGGCGAGCGGCAGGCCCTCGGCCTCCGCGATCGCCTTCAGCGACACCGGCCCCGACCCCTCGCCGCGGCCGAGCTCGACCAGCAGCCTCACGCCGTACTCTGCCTTCGTCGTGAAGATCACGGGACATATCCTACCGTCCAGGTCGGAGAACCCCGGTGGCTGAGGGGGACGGCCTCTGCGCCGCGTCCCAACCCCTTAGAGTGCCCGGCCCCGTGACCGCCTCCGCCAAGGACCTGCTGGAGCTGCTCGACGGCCTCGCCGCGAAGGTGAACGAGGCCCGCGCCGCCGCCGAGACCATCGCCGAGGGCGATCCGACCGCGCTCGCCGAGCTCGACGCCGAGGTCGAGGCGATGGCGGCCGACGTCGCCGCGCTGAAGGCGATCAGCGGCGGCGGGGTCGGCGGCGCGTAGCTACCGCCGGCACTCCGCGGGCGGCTCCACGACGTCGCGGGGGTCGGGCAGCGCCGCCTCGCTCGGGCGCGGGTTGACCTTGCAGAACACGTAGCGCCGCGCCTCGAAGTCGAGCGCGGCGCGGTACGGGATGGCGAGGGAGCCCGTCGCGCCCTCCTGCTCCCCGGCGCCGCGGATCTCCCGCACCGTCGCGAGGCAGTCGAAGACCACGCGCCGGGCGGTCCCGTCGGCGCCCGGCAGCGTGACGCACGTGGCGGGGCGGCCGTTCGCGCCGAAGCGCTGTTGCGCGTCGCGGCCGATGTCCTTCTGGACGAGCCGGAGCGCGGCGATGCGCGACGCCTCCGCCGGCAGCCGGCCGCGCCGGGGCCGCTGCTCCTCGATCAGCCGCGCGCGACGGGCGGCGGCGCGCCGGTCCTCGGCGGCCTGCCGCTCGGCTGCGCCGCGGTCCTTGGCGTCGTCGATCGCGGGAGCGACGACGAGCGCGGTCGCGACGCCCAGGACGACGAGCACCCCCGCGCCGATCCCCACCTTCCGCCACGGGACCGGAGGGACGTGGACGTCGCGGGGAGGCGTCCACACGTGCAGCCACGCGCCGAGGATCTCGAGGCGGGAGGCGCGCGGCTTCTCGGGCACAGCCGCGAGGCTAGTCGCGGCTTCGTCTGTCTGCTGTGAGGAGCGCGAGGCGCATCGCGCCCGTCCGCTCCGCGAGCGGGATGCGGGCGAGCGAGGGCAGGAACGCCCGTTCCGGCCAGGCCGCGACGAGCAGTCGCGGGTCGCGCGCCAGCACGCCCGGCAGCCGCCGCGCCACGACGGTCCACGTGCGGACCGCGCGCCGAGAGACATCGTCGAAGCCGGTGACGGTGAGCCCGGCCTCGCGCATGAGCGCGACGTAGGCGCTCGCCGGCAGCAGCTCGGGGAGGCGGCCCTCGCGGCAGATCGGATCGAGGAGCAGGCGGCGCTCGACCGCGCCCGACCGCTCGCGCGCCAGCCAGTCGACGACCACGACGCGCCCGCCCGGCCGCACCACGCGCGCGAGCTCGGCGAACACCCGCGGCTTGTCGGGCATGTGCGAGAGCGACTCGATCGCGATCGCGGCGTCGAACGCGCCATCCGGAAGGCGGTTGTCGAGCCAGTCGCGCACGAGCAGCGTGACCCCGTCCTGCGCCGGCGCGCCCGAGACCTGCGCCGCCGAGAGCGTCAGCCCGGTCACCGTCGCGCCGCGCTCGCGCGCCAGCAGCCGCGCCGTCGCGCCGTAGCCGCACCCGACGTCGACAACGCGGTCTCCGCGACCGATCACCGCGGCATCCGCCACGCGCCGCGCCAGCGCGATC
>DASZDF010000069.1:0-5591 GCA_035942275.1 Solirubrobacteraceae bacterium
CTTCTCGACCTCGTGCAGCTTCCGGAGCTCGCGAAGCGATAACCCAGCGAGCTTTCCGGCGGGCAGCAGCAGCGCGTGGCGCTTGCCCGGGCGCTCGCCTTGCGGCCGGCGGTCCTGCTGCTCGACGAGCCGCTCTCCAACCTCGACGCCCGGCTGCGCACCGAGGCGCGGGCGGAGATCCGGCGGGTGCAGGAGGCGACCGGCGTCACGACGCTCTACGTCACCCACGACCAGGACGAGGCGCTCGCGCTCGGCCACCGTGTCGCGGTGCTCGACCGCGGGACGCTCCAGCAGGTCGGCACGCCCGACGACGTCTACGACCGGCCGGCGAACCGGTTCGTCGCGTCGTTCGTCGGCGAGCCGCCGATGAACCTCGTCGCGCCGGAGGTGGTTGGCGTCGCGCGCGAGGGCGTCGTCGCCGGGTTCCGGCCGGAGCACGTGCGCCTCGGCTGCGGCGTCGCGGCGCGCGTGGAGTCGGTGGAGCGCAGCGGGCACGAGTGGCTGTGGCACCTCGACGTGCGCGGCACCCGCGTCGTCGCACGCCTCGCGGCCGGCGCGGCGCGCCCCGGCGACGACGTCCGGATCGAGGTCGACCCGAGCGGGCTGCGGCTCTTCGACGCGGCGACGGGCGAGGCCGTCGCGCGATGAGGTCGGCGCGCTGGCTGCTCGCGCCCTACGTGACCGGCGCCGTCGTGCTGCTCGCGGTCCCCGCCATCGCCACGTTCGTCGTCGCGTTCTTCGAGTTCGACCTGCTCGGCACGTCGGAGTGGATCGGCCTCGAGAACTTCCGCGAGCTCGTCGACGACCCGATCGTGCGCGAGGCCATCGTCAACTCGCTCACGTTCGCGGGCCTGGCCGTCCCGCTGCGGCTGCTCGGCGCGCTCGGGCTCGCGCTGCTGCTGCACGAGCGCTTCCGCGGGGCGGGCGCCGCGCGCACGGCGGCGTACCTGCCGACGGTCGTCCCCGACGTCGCCTACGCCCTGCTGTGGCTCTTCCTCGTCAACCCGCTCTTCGGCCCGATCAACGCGCTGCTCGGCGCGGTCGGGCTGCCGGAGCCGGACTGGCTGACGACGGGCGCCGGCGCGATGGCGGCGATCGTGCTGATGAGCGGGTTCACGATCGGCGAGGGGTTCGTCGTCGCGCTCGCCGCGCGCCAGGAGCTGCCGAAGGAGCTCTACGAGCTGGCGCGCGTGGAGGGCAGCGGCCCGCTGCACACGTTCCGCCGCGTCACGCTGCCGCTCATGGCGCCGACGCTCAGCCTGCTCGCGATCCGCGACCTCGCGTTCAGCCTCCAGGTCTCGTTCGTCCCGGCGTACCTCATGACCGACGGCGGCCCCGACCGCGACACGCTCTTCCTGCCGCTGTACGCGTTCGACGTCGGCTTCGAGCAGCTCCGCTACGGCTACGCGGCGGCGATGACGCTGACGATGTTCCTCATCACCGCGCTCCTGGTCCTCGTCCAGTTGCGGCTCGTGCGGCGCTGGCGCTTCGGCGCGACGGTCTAGGGCGCGCGCAGCTGACCGCGGACCGCGCCCGCCGGGTGCGCCTCGTTGTGGACGTTGACGTAGTAGCGGCCGGGGTTGCGCTCGATCGCGCGGATGACCGACCGCTTCACGCCCCGCACGCAGCCGCGCGGCGTCGACGTCGGGGCGTCGAAGAGCGCCACGACGATGTCGCCCGCCTCGCCTGCGCGTCCCTTGTGGATGTGCCCGGCCGCGACCGTCCCGACGTTCGTCAGCGAGATGCGGAAGCAGACGCGCCCCTTCGCGCGGTTGGTCGTGATGCGGGCCGTGCCGGTGCCGTCGGCGTCGCCCTTCGGGACCTCCTGGTCGCCGTCCATCGTCGCCCGGAGCGTCTTCGCGGAGGCGACGCCGCCGCCCACCGCCAGGACGGCGACCAGTGCAAGGACGACAGCGGCGAGAACTGAGGACTTCGGGGCGCGCGACATCACAGCCTCCTCCGGTACGGGGTCGGTCTGCGGTACGACGCGCGAGCCGCGCCGGTTCGAGCGCTGCCGCTAGTCGAGCGGGTGCGGCTGGACCGGCAGGTGCGCGTCCTGCTCGCGCGCGGCCGCCCGGCGGCGCTCCTCGGTGCGGGCCTCGCTGCTCGCGCGCTGCGCGGCGCCGCGCTTGTACGCCGCCTCGTTCCTATCGGCGATGCGCTGCTTCTCGGCCTTCCAGGCTGCTTCGCCGCGGAGCGGGGGAGCGGACTTGTCGGTCATGTGGCGACCTTTGTTCGAGGGTGCGGAGGGGTCTCCGCTCCCATCTGAGTCTACGCCCCCGCCAGGCGGCCCGGCGCAGCCACGCCGCTGACGCGCTCCAGCCGGACCACGTCGGCAGACGGCGGCCTGTGCGCGCTGTGAGTTCGCAACTCGCGTTCTGCGGGCATGGGGAGTCACGTCCGCTGCGTGATCCCCGGGAGGTTCGATGTCCACGACGTTCCCCGTCCGCCGGCTGCTGGCAGCAGCGGCGCTGGCGGCGCTCCTGCCCCTGGCGCTTCACGCGCCCGCGGGCGCGCAGGACGCAGCACAGCCGTGCCCCAACGAGGCGCAGCCGGCGACGAACGGCACGCCTGAGCCGGACACCATCAACGGCACGCCCGAGCCCGATCGGATCCTGGCCGGCGACGGCGACGACATCGTCAACGGCCTCCAGGGCGACGACTGCGCGCGCGGCGGCAACGGCGTCGACGAGATCGAGGGCGGCGCGGGCGCCGACGCGATCTTCGGCGAGGCGGGCGCGGACGACCTCGGCGGCGGGGACGACGGCGACCGTCTCTTCGGCGGCGACGGCTTCGACTTCCTCTCCGGCGCGCTCGGCGACGACGACCTGCAGGGCGAGGCCGGTCCCGACGACCTCAGCGGCGGGCGGGGCGCCGACACGCTCGACGGCGGCGACGGGATCGACTACGCCGAGGGCGGGCTCGGCGAGGACCGGATCGACGGCGGCGACGACGGCGACCGGCTCTCGGGCGGCGACGACCCGGACGTCCTCGACGGGGGCGACGGCAACGACCGCATCTCCGGCGGCCTCGACGGCGACCGGCTCTCCGGAGGCGCCGGGAACGACAAGATCGACGGCGGCGACGGCGTCAACCGCTACTCGGGCGGCCCGGGCCGCGACGTCATCGACGCCGCGAACGGCAGGGTCGAGCGGATCGACTGCGGGACCGGCAGCGACACGGTCCGCGCGGACGGCCGCGACCGGCTGCGCGGGTGCGAGCGTGTGTTCCGGCTGGAGCTCGTGAACCCCTGAACGGCCTTCGGCGTCAGGTGCGCAGGCGCGCGATCCGCACGTTCCTGGCCGTCGCGCCCGGGACCCGGACGCGCGTCGCGCGCCTGATCCTGAACGTGCCGCTCCGCAGCACGCGCCTCCCCGCGGTGACGCGGTAGGCGTAGCGCCCGACGGGGCCGCCGATGTCGGCCTGCAGGCGGACGCGACGCCCGGAGCGGACGCGGTAGCGGCCGATCGCGACGCGCTTGCCGCTGCGGTTGAGGATCTGGAGGCGCAGCGTCTGGAAGCGCGCGCCGTTGCGCGGCACCCGCACGGCGCGCACGAACCGGTACCCGCCGACGGAGCTGCCGCTGCCCGGGCCGCCGCCGCCCTGGTCCTCGGACCGCGAGTCCGGCTCGGTCCGCTCGAGCGGGACGGGCTTCGCGTTCGTCGGCTTGCCGCCGCAGCCGGGCGGCGTCGAGCGCGGAGCGTCCGAAGGCGCCGAGGTGCCCTGGTAGCGCGCGCGCTGGATCTCCGCCGCGCCGGACGTCGTCGGCCAGCGGGCGCAGTCCTCGCCCGTGTACTCGAGGACGTCCATCCCGCGCACGGTGTCGCTGGTGAAGATGTAGCCCATGTGCGGCTTGGCCGCCCACGTCTCCGCCCTGTCGGGGATGAAGTGGCCGAGCTCGACCGGCGCGTTCGGGTTCGAGAAGTCGAAGATCCGCGTGCCGCGCCCGTACCAGGCGATGGTGATGCGGTTCTCGTCCGGCGCCTGCCAGAAGACGTGCGACGTGCAGCCGTCCGGGCTCGTGGGAGCGTTGTTCTGCACCGGGATGTTGTAGGCGCCGATCTGGTCGGTCTTCGTACCCGCCGGATCGAGCGTCCTGATCCTGCCGTCCGGGGCGAGGCGCAGGAGGTGCACCGCGCCGGGCGAGGCCGTGTTGATCTGGCCCGCCGCCGACGGCGGGACGCGCGAGTCGCTGCCGCCGCCGCAGGCGCGCACCTGGTCGCCGCCGCCGTACTCGTCGGTCTCGATCAGGATCGTGCGGTCGTGGTTCGGCTCGGCGCCGTGGGAGATGCCCACGCCGTGCTCGGCCGCCGACAGACGCTGCAGGAACCGGGGCTTGGTCGGATCCGTCACGTCGATGACGTCCGTGAAGCCGATCGAGGCGGCGTAGGCGAGCGCCTTGCCGTCCGGCCGGTGGTCGACCTGGAGGTCGTGCGCACCGCCGCCCGGCGCGTCGAGGACGGCGATCGGCGCGCGGTCGTTCGGGTTGGCGATGAGCTTGCGGAGGTCGAAGATGTCGATCTTGCCGCGCTCGCCGTGGGTGGCCAGGTACTGGTCGACGTACAGGTACGGCCAGTCCATCGTCGTGTTGTGCGCGCCGTCCTCGATGCCGCCCTCCTCCGCCGTCTGGCCCACGAACGCGACCTCGCGCGGGTTGGCCTTGTCGGAGATGTCGATGAGGACGAAGCCCTCGTTGTTCGGGTGGCACTCGTTCGACGGCGACTCGATGGCCAGGGTCGCGTACTGCGGGTTCGACCCGGGCTGGAGCTGGACGTCGTTCTGACCGCCCCGGCAGGGGAACGCGCCGACGCGCTGCGGCGCGCGCGGGTTCGTGATGTTGATGATGACCATCCCCTCGCCGTACGAGCCGACGTAGGCGTGGTCGCCGGCGAGCTCGATGTCGGACGCGGCGTTCGCGCCCTTGCCGTCGAGCGGCACGTTGGCGACGATGCGGATGTTCGATCCGGTGCCGGTGAGCGGGTGCGGGTCCTGAAGGCCGGCGGCGAAGAGGCCGGCGGTCCCGCTGTCGTCGAAGAACTCGGCGAACGCGGCGTCCGCGCCCTGCCGGTTCTCGTGGGCGAAGGCCTGCGTGGCCGACAGCGTGACTGCGGCCCAGGCCGCCAGGAACAGCAGAGAGCGGCGCATGCGGGCGACGATAGCGCGGCGCTGCGTCTCGTACGCCAATACGGTGCGACGCGGGGTGTGGCGGCGAACGATCCTGCCTGACCGTCGGTATCCGACGCCAGGACGGGATCCTTACTCGCTGGAGACCACGCGGAAGCCGACGCTGCGTGACGGCGAGCGGTTGCCCGCGGCGTCGCGCGCGCGCACGATCACCCGATGTCGACCCGCGCGCTGCAGCCGCCGCAGGCGCAGCACGTTGCGGCCGGCGACGCCGCGGGCGCCGAGCGTGCGCACCGAGACCCAGCGCACGCGCCGGTTGCGGGTCGCCGCCCGCAGGACGGTCAGCGTGAGGGTCGCGGGCTCGTTGAGCGTGAGCGACAGCCGCGCCCTGCGGCCGGCGCGGACCGGCGCCGGCCGCACCGACAGCCCGCGCAGCACCGGTCCCGCGAGGTCGAGCAGCCCCGGGT
>DASZDF010000070.1:0-2210 GCA_035942275.1 Solirubrobacteraceae bacterium
GCGGCGCCGCACGCGGGCGCCGGGCGTCGCGACCGGCCTCGCGTGGACGCCGGTCGGCGGCGACGTCCTGTTCATCGAGGCGACGGCGATGCCGGGCTCCGGCAAGCTCACGATCACCGGGCAGCTCGGCGACGTGATGAAGGAGTCGGCGCAGGCGGCGCTGTCGTGGGTGCGCTCGCGTCACGAGGACGGATCGTGGTTCGCCGAGCACGACCTCCACATCCACGTGCCCGCGGGCGCGATCCCGAAGGACGGTCCCTCCGCCGGCATCACGATGGCCACGGCGCTGACGTCGCTCGTCGAGGGGCGCTGCGTGCGCTCCGACGTCGCGATGACCGGCGAGATCACGCTCACCGGCGAGGTGCTGCCGATCGGCGGGCTGAAGGAGAAGACGCTCGCCGCGCAGCGCAACGGCCTGAGGACGATCGTCGCGCCGGCGCTCAACGAGCAGGACGTCGAGGACGTCCCGGAGCACCTGCGCGCGCAGCTCGAGTTCCACTTCGTCGAGCGGATCGAGGACGTGCTGGACGTCGCGCTGCAGAGCTCCGTTCGTGGTCGGCGCAAGCAATCGGCCGCGCAGGGGTAGGATCCGAAGCGAGACACGCCAGCGATTGAGGGAAGAGAGGGAATGGCGAAGAAGACCAAGGCCGCCAAGGCGGGTGCGGCGGGAGCAGCGGCGACGGCGTCGCCGTACGTGACGCGCCTCATCCAGGACGAGGAGCTGCGCGAGAACCTGCGCGTCGCGTTCGAGTCCGGTCGCGACGCCTTCGATCGGCTGGGCAACGGCAAGGGCCCGGCGAAGGCGCTGCTCGACGACAAGAAGCTGCACAAGGACCTGAAGAACGCCGCGGACTCCCTGCGCGACGCCAGTGAGGCGCTGCGCGCGGGCCCGAAGAAGAAGAAGCGCAAGGGCGGCCTCGGCCGTCTCATCCTCATCTCGATCGTGGGCGGCGCCGTCGCGCTCGCGGTGAGCGAGGACCTGCGCAACAAGGTGCTCGACCTGCTGTTCGGCGCGGAGGAGGAGTTCGACTACACGTCGACGACCACGCCGTCCACGCCCGCGCCGGAGACCGCGGGCGCGACCTGATCGGCACCGTCACACCGACGACGTGACCGGAGGGCGCCCCACGGGGCGCCCTCCGTCGTTGTTCTAGGCTTCGGCGCAATGGAGGCGGCGACCAGCGAACGACGGCTTCCGGGCGAGAAGGCCCAGCGGATCGTCGAGGCGATGCGCAGCTCTGTCGCGCGCCGCGGCGTCGCGGGGTCGACATTCGACAACGTCGCCCGCGAGGCCGGCGTCTCGCGCGGCCTCCTGCACTACTACTTCGGCACGAAGGAGCGGCTGCTCGCCGAGGTCGTGCGGCACGACACCGACGTGCGGATGGCGCTGCTCGACCAGCAGCTCGCCGGCGCGACGAGGCCGGACGACGTGCTCGAGCGGCTCGTCGCGAGCCTCGAGGACCTGGTCGAGGACGAGCCGGAGCTGATCACGCTCGTCTTCGAGCTCTTCGGCCTCTCGCGGCGCCACGAGGAGATCGCCGCGGAGTTCGCCGAGCTCGTGCGGCGCACGCGCGAGCAGCTCGCCGCGATCCTGCGGGCGAAGGAGGACGAGGGCGCGGTGCGGCTCGGCGCCGAGGCCGACGCGGTCGCCGACGTCCTCTTCGCGATGGCGGACGGCATGGTGCTGCGGATGCTCGCCGAGCCCGGCCGCGACTGGTCGGCGACGATCGCGGCGAGCGTCGCCGCGGCGCGCCCGCTCCTCGACGCCCCGGCGTGAGCCACTTCACACACTGACCCGCGGCGCCGGGAATGCTGTTTGGCCAGCCAGCCAATGCAGCGCTTCATGCTCAGACTCGATGCGATCCTGCGCCGGCACCGCCTCGTGGTGCTCGGCGTGTGGGTGGTCGCGCTCGTCGCGGCCGTGCCGTTCGCGGCCAAGCAGTCCGATCACCTGACCGGCGGCGGGTTCGGCGTCCCGGGGTCGCAGTCGAAGGCCGTCGAGGACCGGCTGAAGGACGAGTTCGGAGAGCAGTCGCGCACGACGCTCGCCGCCGTCCTGCGCCCGGCGAAGGGCGCGAGCGACGCCGACATGCGCGCGGCGCTGCACCGCCTCGACGCGGCGACCGAGGAGGTGCCGCGCGTCGCGCTCGCCGCTGACGTGCGGCGGAAGGCCGCGACCGCCCGACCGAGCCGCCCGCTCGTCGTCCCCC
>DASZDF010000071.1:0-3993 GCA_035942275.1 Solirubrobacteraceae bacterium
ACGTCGCGCCGGCGTCCTCGTAGCGCCTGACGGAGGCGGCCGCCTCGTCGGGCGAGCCGATCGCCGCGAGCAGCTCCAGGAACTCGTCCGAGATCTCGGCGGTGGCCGCCTTCGCGTCGCCCTCGGCCATCTTCGCGTCGAAGCGCTCGATGTCGCCGCCGAAGCCGGAGCGCTCGAGCATCTTGCGGTAGAAGGGCAAGGAGAAGTAGGTGATCAGCTCGCCGCGCAGGCGCCCGCGGGCGGCGTCCGGGTCGTCGGTGACCGCGCTCGGCACGGCGGCGACGATGTCGAACCCCTCGAGCGGCTTGCCCGCCTTCTCGCGCCCGGCGGTGACCTCGGGCACGACGACGTCGCGGATGTAGTTCGGGTTGCAGAGCCAGAGGATCACGCCGTCGGCGACCTCGCCCGCGAGCTGGAGCATCCGCGGCGACAGCGCCGCGACGTAGATCGGCAGCTCGGGTCGCGGCTCCATGCCCGCGAGGCGGAAGCCGGTGCGCCACTTGTCGCCCGCCGGCGGGTCCTCGCCGCGCAGGATCGCGCGGACGATCGCGACGTACTCGCGCATCTCGCTGACCGGCTTGTCGATCGTCTGCCCGTGCCAGCCCTCGACCACCGGCCGGTGCGACACGCCGAGGCCGAGGTTCAGCCGGCCGCCGGCGATCTCGTCGATCGTCGCCGCCGTCTGCCCCATCGTCGCCGGCGTCCGCGTGTAGATCGGCACGACGCCGGTCCCGAGCCGGACGCGCTCGGTGTGGTTCGCGTAGTGGGTCAGCACCGTCAGCGACTCGCGGCCGGCGATGTGCGTGACGTACACCGCCTCGTAGCCGAGCTCCTCCGCGAGCCGCACGCGCGACACCGCCTGCTCGAGCGAGCGGCCGACCGAGACGAAGCACCCGAGCGCCATCAGCGCGCGACCCGGACGACGGCGAACTCGTTGTCCGGCGAGGGCGGGGTGCCGAAGCGGGCGTTCGGCAGGTAGAGGTAGGGGCCGTGTCGCGCGACGGTGGTCGGGACGTCGAACGCCGGATGCGTGATCTCCCGCTCGATCGTGCCGTTGGCCAGCGCGCGGTCGAGCGTCACGACCGCCACCTTGTTCAGCCGGTTCTGCACGACGTAGAGCGTGCGGCCGTGAAGGAGGATGCCGTCGGCGTTCGGCAGGCGGTCCTGCGAGCCGGTGAGCGGGATCGTCGTCGTGCCCCCGGTCCGCGCGTCGACGCGGAACAGCACGCCCGAGTTGCTCTGGACGACGAGCAGCGTCCGCCCGTCGGGCGTGGCCGCGATGCCGTTGACCTCGTTGTTCTCGGGGTCCTCGTCGTACTGGAGGTCGCCGCTGAGCGGGACCGTCCGTGCGCTCGCCCTCGGCGCGCCCCTCTTGCCGAGCGCGAGGCGGTAGAGCTGCGGCCGGCGCGAGTCGGTGAACCAGGCGGCCCTGCGCGTGATCGCGACGTCGTTGACGAACGTGGGCGCGTCGGTGAGGGCGACGTCGCGGATGTCCCGGCCCGTGCGGGCGTCGTAGACGAAGGCGCGGCCGGTGGCCCCGCCGGCGACGAACAGCCGCTTGCGGTCGTACTTCAGGCCGATCGCCGCGCGGCCCTCGCGCTGGGGGACGACCTGCGTCGTCCGGCCGGTCCGGGTGTCGAGCCGCAGGACGCGGCCGGTCGGGATCGAGCCCACGAACAGCGTCTTGCCCGGGCCGCTCGCGATCCCCTCCGGCTGCCAGCCGTTGGGCAGGGCGAGGGTCTCGCCGGTCTGCGAGGAGGCGGGCAGCGCAACGGCGGCGACGAGCGCGACGGCCGCGATGAGGGCGAGCGTGAGGCGGCGCATGCCCGGTGTTCTACCCGAGCCGCGCGGCGGCGGTCGCGGCGCGAAGCCGGGCGGCGACGCCGGCGGCCCAGGGGCGGCCGGTCTCGCCCACGACGTCCGCGCACAGCTCGAGGTCGCGCGCGAGGCGGTCGAGCGGGAAGGCGCGCGCGTCCAGGACGCGCGCGAGCCACGCGACCTGGTCGTCGAGCGACGTCGTCCCGCGCTCGTCGAGGAGCGCCCAGTGCAGCAGGTACTGGTTGTCGTGCACGCACCAGGCCTGCCCGGCGTCCCCGTAGCGCCGGTCCTCGTCCGGGAACTCCTCGCGGTAGCGGCGGCACACCTCGCGCGCGAGGTCGCGGAGGTCGAGCGTCGTCCCGTCGGGCGCGGTGGCCTGCATCGGGGCGGCGGTGCCGCTCGGCGCCGCGAGCCGCGGGCGCGACCGGGGCACCTACTCGGCCACCACGTGCATGTGCTCGAGCCGCTCGAGCTTGATCGCCGCGTCGAGATCGGGGTCGATGCGGTCGTGCGAGACCTGGTGCTCGCGGCTCTTCATGTAGCGCTTGAAGCACTCGCGGTCCGTCCAGCGGCTGACCATGACGAGCTCCCCGGGGTCGCGGTCGGACTGCCACACCTGGAGGTCGACGAACCCCTCGAACTCGTCGACGAGCTTCGCCCGGCGCCGGAAGGCGGCGACGAGGTCCTCGGCACGGTCCTCCGGGATGCGCAGGCGCGAGAGGGAGACGTACATCCGGGCGCGAAGCCTACGCGCGCCGCGTCCGGCCGTCAGTCGGCCCCGGCGAGGGCCTTGGCGAGCCGCGGGAGGACGCCGACGACGGCGCGGCCCATGGGGGAGAGCGCGTAGAAGTGCTGCGCGGTGCCGCCGCTCGTCTCGACGTCGTGCAGGACGATGAGCCCGCCGTCGCGCAGGTGGCGGAAGTGGTAGGCGGACTCGCGCAGCGTCGCGCCGCCGCCGGCGGCGAACTGGCTGGGGCTCAGCCGGCGCCGCTCGCGCATCATGCGCAGGATCTCGAGCCTCAACGGGATGCCGGCCACCCTGATGGCGGCCGCGACCCCCGCGAGGGTCCCGTCGTCTTGGGTTCCTTCCATCAGGAACCCTGAGCATACAGGTTGTCCCTCAGCGGCCGTTCGGCAGCAGCATCAGCGCCAGGACCGCGATCATGAACGCCATCGTCCCGAACGTGAGCGCGGTGCCGAGGTTCGTCGCGCCGAAGAGCTCGGCGAGGCCGGTCCCGGCGGCGAAGGCGGCCGCGAGGATCCCGAGGTCGCGCCCGATCACCGTGCCGCCTCCGCACGCTGCTCGAGCCGCTCGACCAGCGTCGCGACGTCCAGTGCCGCGTCCTGCTCGGCGAGGAAGCGCAGCGCCGTGCGGCGCCCGCCGAGCGCGCGCAGCCCGCGCTCGCCGTGCTCGGCGACGAAGTCCGCCAGGGCGCTGGTGCGGCGCGCCTCGGCCCGCCGCGCGGGGAGGTCGAGCGCCTCGCGATGCGCGTCGAGCGCGGCGACGAGCTCGTCGATCCCGGTCGCGGGCGCGACGTTCGACACCGCGACGACCGGCGTGTCGCGCGCGCCGAGCGAGCGCAGCGCCGCGACGAGGTCGCGCCGCGCGCGCAGCGCCACGTCGCCGAGGTCCGCCTTGGTCACCACGAGCACGTCGGGCACCTCCATGATCCCCGCCTTGATGAACTGGAGCGCGTCGCCCGATCCCGGCTGCACGATGACGGCGACGGTGTCGGCGACCTCGGCGACCTCGGTCTCGCTCTGGCCGACCCCGACGGTCTCGATGACGACGACGTCGAACGCCGCGGCCAGCGCCTGCGCGGCCGCGCGCGTCGCCGGCGCGAGCCCGCCGAGCCGCTCGCCCGACGCGGTTGAGCGGATGAACAGTCCGCGGTCGGCGGGATCGGCCGCGATCCGCGCGCGGTCGCCGAGCAGCGCGCCGCCCGAGCGCTTCGACGACGGGTCGACCGCGAGCACCGCGACCGTGCGGTCCTGCGCGCGCCACTCGGCGACCAGCGCCGACAGCAGCGACGACTTGCCGACGCCCGGCGGGCCGGTGACGCCGACGACGTGCGCGGGCGCCTCGCCGCGCAGCGCCGCGGGGGAGACGGCGTGCAGGAGCGCGGCGATCTCGTCGCGGTGCCCGGAGGCGCGGCTCTCGACGAGGGTGAGCAC
>DASZDF010000072.1:0-2486 GCA_035942275.1 Solirubrobacteraceae bacterium
GGAGACGGGGATGCGCGAGTGCGAGCGACTGGCGATCGAGTACGGGCTGACGCCGATCAGCTGGCCGGGGGGCTGGCCTGCTGAGTCCTACCGCGTCAACGGCGCGCGGGCGGCGCTCGCCGCGAAGTGGGTCGGCCGCGAGCGTCAGCTCTCGCGGGCGCTCTTCCACGAGGTCTTCGCGAACGGCGCGAGACTCGACGACCCGGCGACGATCGTGGCCGCCGCGCGGGCGGCGGGGGTCGAGAAGATCGACGAGGGCATGGCGGCGGTGAAGGAGCAGCTGCGCGACGTCACCGACGACGCCATCGCCCGCGGCGTCGTGGGCGTCCCGACGGTCGAGCTGCCCGACGGGACGCTCGTCTGGGGCGACGACCGGCTGCCCGAGGCCGCGGCGGCGGCGTGACCGACGCCGAGGAGTTCCGCGAGGCGAGCCGCCGGCGGTGGGAGGAGTCCGCGGCGGGCTGGGAGGAGCGCCGCGCGACGTTCCAGCGCGACGCGCAGCCGGTCTCGGTCTGGCTCGTCGAGCACATCGAGCCGCAGCCCGGCTACCGCGTCCTCGAGCTGGCGGCCGGCGTCGGCGACACCGGCCTGCTGGCGGCGGAGCTCGTCCAGCCGGGCGGGAGCGTCGTCATCACCGACGGCGCCGAGGCGATGGTCGAGGCGGCGCGGCGGCGCGCGGAGGAGGTCGGCGCGAGGAACGTCGAGTGCCGCCAGATGGAGGCGGAGTGGATCGACCTGCCGACCGCCTCGGTGGACGGCGTCCTGTGCCGCTGGGGCTACATGCTGCTCGCCGATCCCGAGGCGGCGCTGCGCGAGACGCGGCGCGCGCTGCGCCCCGGCGGCCGCGTCGCCCTGGCCGCGTGGGCGCAGGCCGAGCACAACCCGTGGTTCACGGTCGTCGGCCGCAGCCTCGCGGACCTCGACCTGGTCGAGCCGCCGGAGCCGGGGGAGCCCGGTCCGTTCGCGTTCGCCGACGAGGGCCGCATCGAGACCCTGCTCGAGGACGCCGGCTTCGACGAGATCCTCGTCGAGCCCCTCGACTTCGCGATGCGCCTCGAGAGCCCCGACGAGTACTTCGAGCACCAGCGGTCGCTCTCCACGCGCCTGCGCGAGACCCTCGCCGGCCTCAGCCCCGCCGACCACACGCGCCTGCGCGACGCGATCGACGAGGCCCTGGAGCCGTACGTGCGGGCCGGCGGCTCCGTGGAGCTGCCGGCCCGCACCTGGGTCGCCGCGGCGCTCGCCTGACGCGCTACGCCGGCCGCGGCTCCAGCTCGCCGTGCGGGATCAACCGGTCCAGCCAGCGCGGCAGCCACCAGTTGCGGTCGCCGAGGATCTGCATCACCGCGGGGACGAGGACCATGCGGACGACCGTCGCGTCGATCAGGACCGCCGTGGCGAGCCCGATCCCGATGAGCTTGAGGAACACCTCGCCGCTCAGCACGAACGCGCCGAAGACCGCGACCATGATCAGCGCCGCCGCGGTGATCACCCGCGCGGTGCTCGCCAGTCCCTCGGTGACGGCCCGGCTCGTGTTCCCGCGCGCCAGGAACTCCTCGCGGATCCTCGACAGGAGGAACACCTCGTAGTCCATCGAGAGCCCGAAGAGGATCGCGAACATCATCACCGGGATGAACGGGGGCACCGGCGTGGCGGTGTCGCTGCCGACGAGCTGGCCGAGCGTGCCGCCGTCCGCGACCGCCGCGACGACGCCGTACGCCGCCGCGATCGAGAGCAGGTTCATCACCCCCGCCTTCAGCGCGACGAGCGGCGCGCGGAAGGCGAACAGCAGGAGGAGGAACGAGAGCCCCAGCACGCCGCCGATGAACAGCGGCAGCCGGTCGGCCGTCACGTCGCTCTGGTCGACGAGCGACGCGGTCTCGCCGCCCACGAGCACGTCGTGCTCGGCCCGCAGGCGCCGGACGAGGTCCGCGGTCGCCGCGTCCTGCGGCGAGGCATCGGACACCACGCTTACGACCGCGGTGTCGCCCCCGCCGTTGACCACCGGCGGGGCGACCGCCCGGACGCCGTCCGTGCGGCGCACGTCGGCGACCAGCTCGCGGAGCTCGCCACGATCGGCGCCCTCGGCGACCAGCAGCAGCGGCCCCGACGCTCCGCGGCCGAAGCCGTCGGCGACGAGGTCGTACGCCGCGCGCGTCGTCGTGCCGGCCCGGTCGTTGCCGGAGTCCGGGAAGCCGAGCCGCAGGCCCGTCAGCGGGGCCGCCAGCACGAGCAGGATCGCGACGCCGGCGATCGCGGCCGTCAACGGCCGCCGCTGGACGAGGCGGCTCCACCGCATCGCGGCGGGCGGCCGGCCGTCGCCGCGCGTCCGCGGGGCGCGGCCGATCCGCAGCCGGTTGACGCCGCCGCGGGCGAATCCGAGCAGCGCGGGCAGCAGCGTGACGGACGCGGCCATCACGACGAGGACCGCGAGCGAGGCGCTGAGCGCGACGCCGTAGAGGTAGGTGAGGCCCATGAGGAACAGG
>DASZDF010000073.1:0-1604 GCA_035942275.1 Solirubrobacteraceae bacterium
CCGCCGCCGCGTGGGAGGCCGGGCGCTTCGACGACGAGATTGTCCCCGTCCCGGTGAAGGTCAAGCGCGAGACGGTCGACTTCACGCGCGACGAGCACTTCCGCCCGGACGCCCGCGAGGAGGGCCTCGCGAAGCTCAAGCCGATCTTCAAGAAGGAGGGCGGGACCGTCACCGCCGGCAACGCGTCCGGCATGAACGACGCGGGCGCGGCGGTCGTGCTGATGACCGAGGAGAAGGCGAAGGAGCTCGGCTCGCCGGTGCGCGCGCGGATCCTGTCGTGGGGGATCAGCGGCTGCGACCCGGAGGTGATGGGGATCGGGCCCGTGCCCGCGGTCAGGAAGGCGATGGAGAAGGCGGGGCGCTCGCTCGACGAGGTCGGCGTCGTCGAGCTGAACGAGGCGTTCGCCGCGCAGGCGCTCGCGGTCATCCGCGACCTCGGGCTCGACGAGGAGCGCGTGAACCCGACCGGCGGCGCGATCGCGCTCGGCCACCCGATCGCCGCGACGGGCGCGCTCATCACGACGAAGATCCTCGGCGAGATGGACCGCGGCGACCACGAGCTCGGCCTCGTGACGCTGTGCCTCGGCGGCGGGCAGGGCATCGCGCTACTTCTGCAGCGCCAGGGGTAAGGGCACGGCATGCGCATCCTGGTCCTCGCCCGCGAAGCCGTCGACGCCGCCCGCGTGCGCAGCGCGCTCCCGGGCGATGACCTCTCGGACGCGGAGGTGCTCGTCGTCGCCCCCGCCGAGGAGCAGTCGGCGCTGAAGTTCTGGATGTCGGACGCCGACGACGCGATCGCCGACGCGTCCGAGCGCGGCGAGGAGGTGGCGGACGAGCTTCGCTCCGAGGGCGCGCACGCGCGGACGGAGACCGGCGAGAGCGACCCTGTCCTCGCGGTCCGCGACGCGCTCGCGACCTTCCCCGCGGACCGGATCCTCGTGTTCGGCGACGAGGAGCTCGCGCAGCAGGTGCGCAGCTCGGTCGACGTCGAGGTGACCGCGGCGCGCTAGTCGTCGTGGCCGGCCTCGAGGTCGGCTCTCGAGGCATCCACGGTCTGCTGAAGCGTCTCGCGGGTGGAGTGCCTGGGCCTCCACTTGAGCGCCCTGCGGGCCTTCGCCGTGTCCATCACGACCGGCACGCGACCGGCGTTGACCCACGTCGCCTCGGCCGGGAGGAAGGGGATCCGCGAGACGATCTCCGCCGTGGCGTCGACGGCGAGGTCCGGCACCGGCACCGAGTACCAGCGCAGGGCGTCGGCGAGGTCGCCCATCGTCATCTCGCCCTCGCCGGCGAGGTTGTAGACGCCTGGCTCGCCCTTGCCGAGCACCGCGGCCTTCAGCGCGCTCGCGACGTCGTCGTGGTGGACGAGCTGGAACGGGACGCCCGGGTCGGGGATCACCGGCTTGAGGATCGGGACCTGGTCGAACAGCGCCCGCACGACGCCCGGGAGCTTCTCGCCGATCCGCACGTAGGGAAGCGCCTCGATGAGCATCGGCGCCTGCGGCCCGGCGACGATGCACGGGCGGAAGACGTACGTGTCGACGTTGCCGTCGACGACCTCGTCGAGGACGTTCTCGAGCTCGGCCTTCTGCGCGCTGTACGGG
>DASZDF010000074.1:0-5356 GCA_035942275.1 Solirubrobacteraceae bacterium
CCCGGGCGCTGCGCGCTTCGCGGTGGAGCTCGAGCCGGATCTCGGGTTCGAGCCCTTCTTCCGCGACAGCGCGGCGCTCGCTCGCTCGGGCGCGTTCTCCAAGGCCGGGCGCCCGCGCGGGTGGAGCGGGCTCCTGGCCTCGGCCGACTTCCTCGATCGGTACGGGGAGATCTTCCGGCCGACGTCGCCGCCCGCAGTCGTTCAACGCCTGATCGTGCCGCCGCTCGCGTGGCTGGCCCGGCGGCGCCGGGGGTAGGCGGAGCGGCACGCGAGCGGTCACCGCCGGTCGCCGAGCCCGGCCTCCCGCGCCCGCACGATCACGTCCGCCCGATCGGCGGCGCCGAGCTTCAAGAAGATGTTCGAGACGTGGTTGCGGCACCAACCGCGACGCGATCGCCGGGTTCGTGAGGCCGGCGGCGACCATGTCGAGGATCTCGTGCCCGCGCGCGACCGCTTCCAGCGCCCGCGCGATGGCGCCCCGTTCCGCCCCCTCGCCGAGGTAGCCCCGCGCGCCGGCGCGCATCGCCGCGAGCACCGACTGGTCGTTCTCGGCGGTCGGTCGAGATCGCGGCCAGCCTGAGCGGCGAGATGGGCCGGTTCTACGGCGCCCCGAGGTTCGGCCGCCGCATCACGCTGGTCCGGTGAGCGGCGGCAACGGGTTCGGCCCCGGGTTCGGACCAGTGACTCCCCCGGGCGCGAACGCGTCGCGTCCGGCGAGAGACTGCCGGTAGCAGCCACACGAGATCTCGAGGAGGTCACCATGAGCATCACGCAGCAGAACGCCATCCCCTCGCCGCCCGAGGGCCAGGATCTCGCGACGGTGCCGACGAAGTTCGAGGCCACGCCGATCCCCGTCACCGACTTCGACCGGGCCAAGGCGTTCTACCAGCGCCTGGGGTGGCAGCTCGACATCGACCACTACTTCACCGAGCAGGTCCGCGCCGTCCAGTTCACGCCGGTCGGCTCCGGCGCCTCGATCTACTTCCGGCCCGCGGAAGCGGAGCGCCTCCAGGGCCTGCTGCTCGTCGTGGACGACATCGAGGCGGCGCGCCAGGAGCTGGTCGACCGCGGCATCGAGGTCGGCGAGATCTTCCACGCCCTGCCGGGCCACACGCCCGAGCCGGGCCGCGACCCCGACGGCCGCTCCTACGTCAGCCAGGCCGGGTTCTCGGACCCCGACGGCAACCTGTGGGTCCTTCAGGAGGTCACCGAGCGGATCCCGGGGCGCGTCTAGGCGAGGATCATCGCGGCTCTCGACGAGCCGCTCTCACCGGTCCTCCCGACGCTCGCGCTCGCCGGACACGAGGCTGCGACGCTGTCGGCCTCGGGGCGGCGCGCGGTCCGACCGCGCGCCGCCTCCTGCGGTCCTACTTGGCGAGCTTCAGCGTCAGCGTGCGCGTCGTGCTGCTCGGCGCGCCGCCGGCCGGCGTGTAGGTGATGGTCAGCCGGACCTTCAGCCGCTTCGCCTTGCCGAGCGCGCGCTTCGCCGCGCCCGTCACGCGGATGACGACGTCCTGCGGACCCGCCGCGACCGCGCGCCTGATTCGCACGACGCGCGTCACCGCGGCGACGACGGCACGGGGCTTGGCGACGCGCCGGCCGGGGAGCCTCGTCGTCCCGTCGATCGTCAGCTGCCCGGCGCTGCCGAACGCGAACGACAGCGTCGCGATGCCCCGGCCGGTGCTCTTGACCTGCTGCAGCGCCGCGGCGGCCGTCAGGTTCCCCCTCGGGGCGCTCGGCGGCGCGGGCGGCGTCGGCGTCGGCGCCGGCGGCCCCGGGTCGGCCGGCGGCGCCGGGTTCGCCGGTGGCGTCGAATTGGCCGGCGGCGTCGGGTCGGTCGCGTTGTTCGTGGGCAGCGGGCAGCCGTTGGCGGTGCCGGGGGCCGGCGTGTTGTCGCACTGGTCGACGTCGTCCGTCACGCCGTCGCCGTCGGTATCCGGCGGGCAGCCGTTGTTCGCGATCGTGCCGGCCACGTTCGGGCAGGCGTCGCTGCCGTCCGGCACGCCGTCGCCGTCGCCGTCCGGCGAGGACGGCCGGTCGACGGTCTCGCACGACGGCGCGTCCACGTTGTCGAGCGCGTCGGCGACGACGGTGTCGACGCCCCCGCCACAGGTCACCGAGTCCTGCGTCTCGGTGCCGGGCTCGCGGCTCGTGATGTGGTTGGGGCCGCCGTCGCCGGTGAGGTTGTCGCCGCCGGCGCTGCCGACGATGTTCTCGATCGAGTCGAGGACGTCGATTTCGTTGAACGCGGGCGATCCGCCGCTGTTCGTGGCGAGGTTGACGGCGACCGGGTTGCCGTTGGAGGTGCCGGTGCGCTCCTCGTAGGAGACGGTGTCCGACCCTCCGTCGCCGTTGAGGTTGTCGTTGCCTTTCGCTCCGATGAGGTGGTCGTCGCCCTCGCCGGCGTTGATCGTGTCGACCGCGGCGTCGCGGGAGCAGACGGCGCTCGGCCCCCTGAACACGCCGCCCCGCAGCCGATTCGGGCCCGCGGTGCCGTTGACCGTGTCGGCTCCGAGGCCGGCCGTCGCGTTCTCGACGCCCTGGAGCGTGTCGGTCCCCTCGCCGCTCGGGTTGCCGGTCGTCGTGGCCGTGCCGGCGGCGAGATCGATCGTCATCGCCTGGGCGCGATGGGAGTAGTTGACGAAGTCCGTGCCGCTGTCGCCGTTGTAGACGTCGTTCGTCCCGCCGTGCTCCGGGGTCCACATGTCGACGTCGTCGTTGCCGGGACCCGCCTGCACGTTCCAGACCTCGTTCGCGGGCTGCCCGCTGCGCAGGCACGAGCCGGCGAGGACGACGTCGTCACCGTCGCCGAGGTTGACGTTCACGTTCGTCAGGCCCGCAGCGCCGCAGTAGACGTCCTCTGCGACCTGGGTGCAGCCGGCACCCGCGACGATCCCGGGAAAGTCCATGACGCCGTACTCGTCGAGGCCGCGGTCGACCGGCGAGTAGACGACACGCATCGTGTCGTTGCCCGAGGACCCGTTGATCGTCAGCGTGGTGCCCGAGACGGACACGGTGGCCGCGGCGAACGCCGACGGCGCGAAGCAGAGCGCGAGCGCGATGGCGAGCAGGCCGGACCTGCGGATGGAACGGGGGCATGTGAGTTGCACGTCCTACCTCCTGAGGTGGACGATTGGATCCCTCTGCCCGACAGCTCTATACGCGAGCGCCGACGCGCCAGATCATCGGGCGCGGCTCGAGCGTCAACCGGCGGCCTCGAGCGAGCTCGGTCCCTGCCACGTCGCCGGCGAGAACGTCGACGTCATGGGGCCGAGCGCGTCGAGGTCCCATCCCGACCGCCCGCCGAAGCCGACGACGACGGTGTACTTCGCGCCCGCCGGCGGCGGCACCGTCCAGGAGTACGGGCCACCCCCGGGACCGCCGCCCTCGCGCTTCTGGTCCCGCGTGGTCGTCAGCGTCAGGTAGTCGAGCGTCGTGCCCCATCGTCCGGACATCGCGGAGATGAACTCGCCGGGCTCGAGCACGAGCGGCTGCAGCGGCGAGCCCGTGTCGCCTCCGGTGCCCCCGTGGCTGATGGCGGGCGCGTGCCCGTACGTCGTGTCGATGCGGCGGGCGGCGATGTTGCTGGCCCACATCGCGACCTGACGCACCGGGGCCGCGTCGAGGACCGTCTGCATGTTCACGTCCCAGAACGCCGCGCCTCCGCTGCCGCCCCACTGCTGCGCGAGCACGGGCGTGGTGACGTTGAGCACGGGCAGGCCGTACTCGAGGCTCGGCAGGGCCGGGAGCGTGTACGACCGGGTCGGGTCCCGCTGCAGCTTGCGGATGAACGCCCGCAGCGCCGTCGCGTCGCCCTCGACGGCCCGGGCTCGCGGGCCGAAGTCGGCGTCGAGCGTGTAGCCGTAGGCGGCGTACACCCTGCGCAGCCACGCCGTCTGGCTGGCCATGGCGTCGACCGCCTGGACGGCCCCGGCGACGCCGGCGCCGAGGGTGTGATCGAGGAACAGGTCGCGCGCGTCGAGGAGCGAGTCCCACACCCGCGGATCCATCCCCGGGACGTGCTCGTAGCCCTCGGTCTCGTAGGCGACGACCGTCGGCGTGCCGGGCGTGCGTGCGCTCAGGCCGAGCGCGAAGGTGACCATCTGGTCCTGCGACGGGAGGGCGACGCCGCTGAACCCGAAGAGCTGCTGGCTGAACGACACGCGCACCTGCTCGCTCGACCCCACCTGGCTGACCGCGACGTCCACGCCGCCGCTCACGGTCCCCGTCCCCGCCACCCCGTGCGCCTGCAGCGCCGCGACGACCTTCTGCTGCTCCGTCCTCGTCTGCGAGTAGAAGGTGTACGTCGCGATGTACTCGCCGCCGTGCGTCAGCGAGCTGATGTACGAGTCGCCGTAGCCCTGGAAGAACGAGTCCAGGCCCGCGGCGTCCGGCGGCTTGACGCCGTCCTTGAGCCGCGGGTTGGTGACGACGGCGGTCCCGGTCACGACGCTCGCGTAGATGGCGATCACGACGCTCGTGGAGGTCGTCGCGAGGTTGCGCACGTACTCGCTCTTCGCGTCGCCGCCGCCGAAGCCGAACTCCGCCGAGATGCTCGCGGAGATGTCGAGCGCGCTGTTCAGCGACTGGGTCGAGGTGCACACCGTGTAGTCGCAGCGGCCGTGCGCGTTGATCGTGCTCGTGTCGCCCGTGACGGCCGTGGCGCGACCGCTCGCGCTGAACGTGTCGTAGCCCTGCATGATCGCCGCAGGGGGCGTGGCGCGAAGCTCGTCGACCATGAGGGATCCCTTCCGCCCGATGTGACCCGAGCGTTCAACCTACCCGGCGGCGTTCGACCAACGCAACCGGCGCTCCGGGGCCAGCGTCAGCGGGACGGCTTGCACGCCGATGCGGCTCCTGAGAGTGTCGGCGGGACCGGCCGCACGAAGGAGTCCCGTATGGCAACTGCGCAGATGGCAGCGATCACGCAGCGCGAGGCCGAGCAGGTCGAGCGGGCGAACGCCAGCGGGCACACGCCGGTCGTGTTCATCCACGGGCTGTGGCTGCTGCCGAGCAGCTGGGACCGCTGGGCCGAGCTGTTCGAGGAGGCCGGCTACGCGGCGCTCACGCCGTCCTGGCCCGACGATCCGGAGACGATCGAGGAAGCCAGGGCGCATCCCGAGGTCTTCGCCGGCAAGACACTCGGCCAGGTCGCCGACCACATCGCCGAAGTGATCGGGGCACTGACCAAGAAGCCGGTCGTGATGGGTCACTCGACCGGTGGGCTGCTCGCGCAGATGATCGCCGACCGCGGGCTGTCAGCCGCCACCGTCGCCATCGACCCGGGACCCTTCCGCGGCGTCCTGCCACTCCCGGTCTCGACGCTGCGCTCCGCGGCGCCCGTGCTGGCCAATCC
>DASZDF010000075.1:0-3990 GCA_035942275.1 Solirubrobacteraceae bacterium
CCGTCGTGGCGCGGGACGAGGAGGACGCGCTCCTCGCCGGCGACGTCGACGGGCAGCGTGACGTCCATCGTCGGGAAGACGACGGTGTCGTCGAGCGGTACGAGGAGGAGCGTCTGATCCATGCGGGGAAAACCTTTACGAGGTAGAAGGTTGCGTGTGCAATCTTAGCGGACCCCACTGAGATCCGCGGGCGAGGCGTGTGAGACGCTTCACGCATGAGCGACTTCGCCTTCCTCGACGCGACCGCCCAGGCCGAACTCGTCCGCACCGGCGAGGTGTCTCCGTCCGAGCTGGTCGACTCCGCGATCGAGCGCATCGAGGCGCTGAATCCCGAGATCAACGCGGTGATCACGCCGCTGTTCGAGAAGGCGCGCGACGCCGCCGCAGGCGTCCTCCCCGACGGCCCGCTCCGCGGCGTGCCGATGCTCCTGAAGGACCTCGCCTGCCACTCGGCCGGCGACCCGATGTACGAGGGCATGAAGTTCCTGCGCGACGCGCGGTGGGTCGAGGAGGAGGACACGGTCCTCGCCGCCCGGTTCCGGCGGGCCGGCTTCGTGTTCTGCGGCAAGACGAACACGCCCGAGCTCGGGATCCTCTCGACGACCGAGCCCGCGATCTTCGGCCCCTCCCGCAACCCGTGGAGCACCGGCCACTCGACCGGCGGCTCGAGCGGCGGCAGCGCGGCGGCGGTCGCCGCCGGGATGGTCCCGCTCGCCCACGCCAACGACGGCGGCGGCTCGATCCGCATCCCGGCGAGCGCGTGTGGATTGGTCGGGCTGAAGCCGTCCCGCGGGCGGACGCCGCTCGGCCCCGACGTCGGCGACATCATGACCGGGCTCGTGAGCGAGCACGTCGTGACGCGCACCGTGCGCGACTGCGCCGCCGTGCTCGACGCCGTCCACGGCCACGCGCCCGGCGACCCGTACGTCGCGCCCGATCCCGCGCGGCCGTTCAGCGAGGAGGTGGGGGCCGACGTCGGGCGGCTGCGGATCGGCATCCGCACCGCGCCCCCCGGCCGCCAGTGCCCGCTCGACCCGGAGTGCGAGGCCGCCGCCGTCGAGGCCGGACGCCTCCTCGAGTCGCTCGGCCACCACGTCGAGCCCGTCGAGCTGCCGTTCCTGGACGCCGACGACCTCATCGCGAACTTCCTCGTGCGCTGGACGGGCGGGATCGCGTGGAACATCGCGTACTGGGAGCGCAAGACCGGGCGCACGTGCACGGCCGACGACGTCGAGCCGGCGACGTGGGCGCTCGCGGAGATCGGGAGGACGCACAGCGCGGCGGACTACCTGTCCGCGGTCGAGCGCCACCAGGTCCTCGGCGTGCAGCTCGAGCGGTGGTACACGGGCGGCTTCGACCTCCTCCTCACGCCGACCATGGCCGTCCCCCCGCCCCCGCTCGGATCCTTCGAGCACGGCCCGGACGAGCCGCTCAAGCCGATCATGGTCGCGACGCCCATGGCGATCTTCACGTCCGGCCTGAACATGACCGGACAGCCCGCGATCTCGCTGCCGCTCCACTGGAATGACGACGGCCTGCCCATCGGCGTCCAGCTCGCGGCGCCGTACGGGCGCGAGGACGTGCTGCTGCGCGTCGCCGCCCAGGTCGAGGAGGCGCGGCCGTGGGCCGACCGCCGCCCGCCGGTGTTCGCGGGGGCCGCCGCCTGACGCGCTAGGCGCGGCGGGCGTGGAGCAGCAGCTCGACCGCGCCGCGCCCGCCGCGGATCGGCGACGGCATCCGGCCCGCCACGCTCCACCCGGCGCCCTCGATCCCCTCCGCGGCCCGCGCGAACGCGAGGTCGAGGCTCGCGTCGTCCTCCGGCGGGTCGGCGCGCCGCAGCTCGAACATCGGCTTCACCAGGGCGACCAGGTCCGCGTCCGGCGCGATCTCCACCGCGTTGAGCTGCGGGACGCCCTCGGCGAGCGCGAGGAACCCGAGGTCGAGCACGACGACGTCGATCGCGTCGGGCACGAGCGCGCGGTCGAGCTGGCCGACGTTCGTGCGCTCGAGGCTCACGACCCGCTCGTCCTGGCGCAGCGACCCGACGAGCTGCCCGTGTCCCACCTCGACCGCGTAGACGCGACGCGCCCCGCGGTCGAGCAGCGCGCGCGTGAAGCCGCCGGCCGACGCCCCCGCGTCGAGCCCGACGCGCCCGTCCACGGCGACGCCGAACCCGTCGAGCGCCGGCCCGAGCTTCTCGACGCCGCGCAGCGACCGCGGCGGCGACACGACGACCGACGTCCCGGGCGCGACCATCGTGTTCGGGTTGCGGACGGGGACGCCGTCGACGAGGACGATCCCGCTGGCGATCGCGTCCTCCGGGTCCTCGACGTCCGGCCGCAGCCGCGCCACTTCGGCGACGAGCCTGCGCAGGCGGGCCACGGCGCCGCGGTCCGAGCGGCCGCCGGCTAGACGCGGGCGGCGGTCAGCGTCGCCCGCACCGTCCGCCCGCCGCTCGTCAGCGTCAGCCGGAAGCGATGGGTGCCCCGCCGGCCCGAGCGCAGCCGCCCGCGGTACGTCTTGCCGGCGCCGAGCGTCCCGCGGCGGACGACGACGGTCCGACCGCCCCGCAGCGCCGTCAGCTCGAACCGCGCGTCCTCGGCCGCCCGGAACGTCACGCCGGCGCCCCGCCTGCCGAACACCGGCGCGTCGAGCCGGAACAGGCGCAGCAGGTCGCAGCCGCCGTGGCGCTCGAAGCGCGGCAGCGCGCGGAAGCGCCCGCGCGTGCGGCGGAACGCGAGGCGCCGCGTGTCGGTGCCGCCGAACACGCCCTTCGCGCGCAGGCGCACCAGGAACACGCCGTCGCCCCGCAGCCCGCGACCGCGGAGGTCGGCGCCGCCGAGGTTCTCGGGCGCGGTCATCCGCGCCACTCGCGTGCGCTTCACCCGCCGCGACCCGCGGGTCAGGCGATGGACCTCGACCCGCACCGGCCCGCCCGCGCGCGTGTCCCAGCGGAACCGGATCCCCCGGCCGCGCGGCTTCCCCGACAGACGGCGGAACCCGGCCGGCGAGCGGCACGTCTCCGGCGGCCGGCCGTCCTGGCGGCCGGACGAGCGCAGCTGCGTCGTCGCGATCGTCTCGCGCTGCACGTCGTCGGCGCAGAACGGCGTGTCGTTCCACTCCTTGCGCGTGTACATCCGCGTCTGGTCGGAGTGCCACGGCGACGCGACGTTCGCCGACTGCGAGTAGGTGAGGATCGTGCGCGGCTCGACCGGGCAGTCGCCCGCGACGAACTGGACCGCCTGGACGAAGCTCGACCCGTGCGGCACGTTCTTGATGCCGCCCTGGACCGGGTTGCCGACGTTGATCGCGTTGAACACGCCCGCGGTGCCGGGCCCGCCGTGGATCGGGATCCGCTCGCCCTCGCGCTCCTCGACCTGCACGTCGCCGAGCGGCGCGTCGAGCGGGATGCCGAGCCCCTCGAGCTCCGCGGCTGCGTCGAGCAGCGCCTGGCGCACGCGCGGGTCCTCGATCCGCAGGCCGTTCGGCGTGTTCGCCGGATCGTCGTTGCTGTACTGGTTGCGGAACGGCGCGCCGCCCTGCTGCGTGAGCAGCCGCAGCGCGAAGCGGCGGAACAGCAGCGCGCCCTGCGAGTCGAGGTCGTCGCGGACGTTCCACTTCGCCAGCGCGGCGCAGGGCTCCGCCAGCGACGGGTCGGTGTCGCACAGCTCCTTGACTTCGGGCATCCACAGCTCGCCCGCGTACTGGCGGTTGTTGAAGACGGTGTCCTGGAGCTTCCGGAGGGTGAACTGCTGGCCGTCGACCATCAGCAGGCCGATCCGGGTGCGCAGCGCCCGCGCGCTGCGCTCGTTCCCGACGATGAGCGGGAAGCCCTCGAGCCGCTGCTTCAGGTTGCCGAGCCAGTACGAGTCGTTCGAGTTCATCACGTAGTCGGTGCGGAACATGAACGGCAGGTTCTCGTCCGGCCCCAGCGTGCCGTCCTGGATCGCGCTCGGGTCCTTGCCCCACTTGCACGCGCCGCGCGCGCCG
>DASZDF010000076.1:0-7368 GCA_035942275.1 Solirubrobacteraceae bacterium
GCTGGCGATGGCGTCGAAGCGCTCGCCTGCGACGTCGCGGTAGTCGAGCACGCGGATCTCGCCGCGGTCGGCGACGCCGGCCTCTTCCGCGCGACGCCGGGCGAGGGCCGCCTGGGGCTCGGACAGGGTGATGCCGACCACGCGGACGCCGTGGCGCGCCGCCGCGTGCAGCGGGAAGCTGCCCCAGCCGCACCCGACGTCGAGGACGCACTCGCCGCGCTCGAGCGCCAGCTTTCGGCAGATCAGCTCGAGCTTCTCCTCCTGCGCCTCTTCGAGCGTCCGGGCCCCGCGCGAGAAGACGGCGCAGCTGTAGGTCATCGACTCGTCCAGGAACAGCGCGAAGAAGTCGTTGGAGACGTCGTAGTGGTGGCGCACGGCGCGGGCATCCCGCTCCTTGGCGTGGCGTCGGCCGCGGGGACGGCGGCACTCGCGAGCGCGCGACGAGCGCGCCGTCCGCCACCACTACGACGTCTCCAACGAGTTCTTCGCGCTGTTCCTCGATCGCTCGATGACGTACTCGTGCGCGATCTTCTCGCGGGGCGCGTCGACCCTCGAGGAGGCGCAGGAGGCCAAGCTCGAGCTGGTGTGCACGAAGCTCGCGGTCGTCCCCGGCGAGCGCGTGCTCGACGTCGGCTGCGGATGGGGGTCGTTCGCGATTCACGCGGCCGCGCGGCACGGCGTGCACGTCACCGGCATCACGCTCTCCGAGCCGCAGGCGCGGCTCGCGCGGGAGCGCGCGCGGGCCGCGGGCGTCGCCGACCGGGTCGAGATCCGGGTGATGGACTACCGGTCGATCCCGGACGGCGAGCGCTTCGACGCGATCGCGAGCATCGGCATGGTCGAGCACGTCGGCGAGGAGCAGATCGACCGCTACGCGCGCGACCTGGCGCGCTGCCTCGTGCCCGGCGGGCGCCTGCTCAACCACGGGATCGCCCGCCTGCGCCACAGCGATCCCGCCGCCGGGCCGTTCTCGGAGCGCTACGTCTTCCCCGACGCGGAGCCCCTGCACCTGTCGCGCTCGACGCTCGCGCTCGCGCGGGCGGGGCTCACGGTCGAGCACGTCGAGGGCTTCGCCGCGGACTACGCGCAGACGCTGACCCACTGGGCGAACCGGCTCGACGACCGCCTCGACGCCGCGCGCCATCTCGCGGGCGACGAGCGCGTGCGCGTCTGGCGCCTGTACCTGCGCGCGGCGCGCAACGGGTTCGAGACCGGGTTCACGTCGGTCTACCAGTCGCTGTGCCGACTGCCCGGCTGACGCGGTCCGCAGATCGCGCAGGGTTACCTCATCGCTTCAAGCGCCGGATCGCCGCTGCCGACACTTGTCGGGTGATCGCGCACGCCGCAGCCGCGCTCCGCAGGGCGCTCCCGCGCGGGCAGGAGCTCCCGCCGGACGCGTTCGAGACCCGTCACCGCGTCCTGCTCGTCGCGCTCTGCCTGCACCTGCCGGCGCTCCCGCTCGTCGCCGTGGCCTACGGGGCGGGCGTCGCGCACGCGGTGCTGCACCCGCTGCCCGTCCTCGCGCTGCTCCTGCTCGCCTGGCGGCTCCGCGCGCGCCGAGCCCGCTCGACCGCCGCGGCGCTCGGCCTCCTGACCTGCTCGGCCGTGCTGGTGCACGCGATGAACGGCCTCATCGAGGCACACTTCCACTTCTTCATCATCCTCACCGTCCTCGCCGTCTACGAGGACTGGGCGCCGTACGGCCTCGCGCTCGGATACGTCGTCGTCCATCACGGCCTCGTCGGCCTCGGCCTGCCGTACCGCGTATTCGACCACCCGGGCGCCGAGCAGGGCGTCGAGGCGTGGCGGTGGGCGGGGCTCCACGGCCTGTTCATCACGTTCGCCGTCGCCGCGAGCGTGGCGCTGTGGAAGCTGAACGAGCGCTCGCGGGAGGCGGCGCTGACCGAGCTCGGCGGACGCGTGCAGGCCGAGGCCGTAGCCGAGGCGCTGGCGCGCGGGCTGCGCCCCGATGCCATCCCGGGCGTCGCGGGGTTCGAGCTGGCCGCCCGCTACGAGCCGGGCGGAGGGCGCGTCGGCGGCGACTGGTACGACGTCATCCCGCTCGCCGACGGCGGCCTGCTGCTGGCCCTGGGCGACGTGGCCGGCAACGGCCCGTCGGCCGCCGGCCTCAGCGCGCGGCTGCGACACATCCTGCGCGCCTACGCCGAGGACGGCGCGAGCCCGGCGGCGCTGCTCGCGCGGCTCGACCGCACCGTCGGCGACACGGTCGCGACCGCGGCGTGCCTGCTCCTCGACGCCGGCCGCAGCCAGGTGACGTACGCGGTGGCCGGCCAGCTGCCGCCGCTGGTGCGCGACGCCGACGGCGGCGTGCGCCTGCTCGAGCGGGCGCGGTCGATGCCGCTCGCCGGCTTCGACGTGCCGCGCACCGAGGCGGTCGAGCACCTCGCGCCCGGCTCGACCATCGTGCTGTGCTCCGACGGCCTGGTCGAGCGCCGCGGCGAGAGCCTCGAGCTCGGGCTGGACCGTCTGAGCGGCGCGGTCGAGCAGCTCGGCGGCGATCCGGACGTGCTCGCGGAGCGGCTCGTCGACGCGGTCGGCGCGAGGCTCGGCGGCGACGACATCGCGATGCTCGCGGTCCGCTGCCTGCCGGTGTCGGAGCGACGCTTCGAGCACGACGACGCGGTCGTCGCACCCTCCTGACCGGCGAGCACCCTTGATCTGCGAGCCGCGCGGGCGTTAGGTTCGTACGGTCACTGCGGCGGACGGGGGTGGGGCTGTGTCAGCGACCGATACCGAGCTCAAGGGGCGTCATCGCGCCATGTGGGCGTCCGGCGACTATCCGTTGATGGTCGAGACGTTCCTGCTGCCTCTCGGGCCGCGGCTCGTCGAGGCCTGCGAGATCGGCGGCGGGATGCGCGTGCTCGACGTCGCGGCCGGCACCGGCAACGCGTCGATCCGCGCGGCGGAGCGCGGCGCGTCGGTCGTCGCGAGCGACCTGACGCCGGAGCTGCTCGAGGCGGGCCGTCGCGTGGCGGAGGCGCAGGGCGTCGACGTGCAGTGGGCCGAGGCCGACGCGGAGAACCTTCCGTTCGACGACGAGTCCTTCGACGTCGTCATGTCGTCGATCGGGGTGATGTTCGCGCCCCACCATCAGGCCGCCGCCGACGAGCTGGTGCGCGTGTGCCGGCCGGGCGGCACGATCGGGCTGCTGAGCTGGACGCCCGAGGGACTGGTCGGCGCGCTGTTCCGCACCATCGGGCCGTTCGCGCCCCCGCCTCCGCCCGGCGCGCAGCCGCCGCCGCTGTGGGGCGGCGAGGAGCACCTCGCCGAGCTGTTCGGCGAACGGGTCGACTTCGGCAAGCTCGAGCGCGACGTGCTGGAGATCACCGCGTTCGAGCGGCCGCGCGACTACGGGGAGCACTTCAAGACCTACTACGGCCCCACGATCGTCGCCCGCGCGAACGCGGAGCGCAACGGCCGCGCCGAGGAGTTCGACGACGCGATCGATCGCCTCTGCGACGAGTGGAACCGCGGCACGGCGGACGACGCCCGCTTCGAGTCGGAGTACCTGCTCGCCGTCGGCACGCGCCGCTGAGAGGGCGACATGGCGCCGCTCGAGGGTGAATACGAACCGAGCCCCCACGCCTGGGTGCGCGAGCAGGTCGAGGAGTACGAGGCCTCCGGAGGCACGCGGGCGAACACGCTCCGCGACACCGGCCTGCCGGTCGTCGTCGTGACGTCGCGCGGCAAGAGGACGGGCAAGCTCCGCAAGAACCCGCTGATGCGCGTCGAGCACGAGGGTGAGTACGCGCTCGTCGCGTCGAAGGGCGGCGACTCGCAACATCCGGTCTGGTACCACAACCTGAAGGCCGATCCCGAGGCGGTGACGATCCAGGACGGCCCGGAGCCGTTCGACGTCCGCGTCCGGGAGGTCTCCGGGGACGAGCGCGCCGAGTGGTGGGAGCGGGCGGTCGCCGCCTTCCCCCAGTACGCGGAGTACCAGGAGCGCACGGAGCGTCAGATCCCGGTGTTCGTCGCGACGCGCCGCTGAGCGCGTCTACGCGCAGCCGCCGGGCGCCGCGTAGATCTTCCACGACCGGTTCGCGTAGAGCGTGCTCCACCCCGGCGGGCGGCGGGCGGCGCGGCGCGGGAAGTTCTCGCGGTAGAAGCGCCGCACGTTCCTGACGTCGCGCGGGACGAGGAGGAGCGAGCTCAGCGGGCTCGTCCGGTTGCGGATCGTGCCGACCGAGCCGGGGTCTCCGTCGAGCCAGTAGCGGATGTACGGGATCGGGCGGTGCTCGGCCGTCGACAGCCGGCCGCACGCGTCGAACGCCGCGCGCACGACCGGAGCCTTGCCCGCCTCCCGCAGGTCGGCGTACAGCCGGCCGTCCTGCTCGAAGCGCCGGTCGAGGCCGCGCAGCATGTTCGCCTGCTTGACCGGCACGAACACGATCGACGCCAGCGCGGCGAGCGCGCCGACCGCCATCCAGACGCGGCGCTCGCGGCTGCCCCGCGGCAGCAGCATCCACCCGAACACCGCCAGGCCGTAGAAGAGCGCGAGCAGCACCGCCGGCGTCCGCACGTAGCGCCCGATCAGCGGCAGCCCGAAGATCGGCCCGATCGCGAACACGGCGAGCATCGCCGCGGCGACGGCGAGCGGGAGGAACGACCGCCGGTCGCGCCGGTATAGCCAGGCGAACGCCAGCCCGGCCGGCACGCCGAGGATCAGCGGCTCGCGCAGCGTGTAGCCCAGGTACTGCGCTCCCCACCGCGGCACCTGCGTGATCGACCGGCGCCGCTCGTTCTCCTCCGCCAGCTCCGCGGTGCCGTGCAGCGAGTGCAGCGGGTCGCCGGTGACGATCAGGTCGGTCAGCGCCCAGAGCACGGGCGCGGCGGCGACGAGCAGCGCGAGCACGACGCGCCGGCGCGGATCCGACGCCGGCCACAGGTACAGCCAGTACAGCCCGGCGAGCACCCAGGCCTCCGGCCGGAGCAGCCCCGCCACCGCGAGCACCGCGAGGACCGGCACGCCGCGCCGCGGCGAGCGCGCCTCGAGCAGCACCGCCCCCACGATCAACGCCGCGAACGGGATGTCCTGGTAGGCGAGGAGCGTGTCGCGCAGGATCACGGGCCGCGTGACGACGACCAGCGCCGCGACCGCGCCCACCCACGGGTTGTCGAAGAGCTGCCGGCCGAGCAGGAACACGAGCCACGCCAGGACGCCGAGCGACAGCAGGACGATCCACGTCATGACGTCGTCCGCGAGATCGCCGAACGGCAGCCCGATCGACGAGACGAGCGCCTGCAGCGGCTTCGGCGTCGGCGCGAAGTCGGCCTCGTACTCGGGCACGTGGCCCGTCCAGGCGTCCCGCGACCACAGCAGCGCGTAGCGCGCGTCGTAGTTCAGGTACCAGGGGTCGAAGACGGCGCGCAGGACCGCGGCGACGCCCACGATCGTCGCGCCCGCGGGGAGCGCGCGGCGCAGCATGCGGGGCGAAGATATCCGCTAGACGCGACGGCTCGCCCGGGCGCCGGAGAGACGCTGCGGGCGGTTCGCGCCCGCGGGCTGCACGAAGCGCTCGAAGATCGAGGCGTTCGGGTCGGCGGTGTGCACCGGGACCTCGAGGTAGACCATGTCGAGCCGGTCGGGCCGGGCGTCGAACTGCGCGTAGCCGCGGCGCCCGCCCGCGAACTGCTGCACCCACGGCGAGCGGTCGCGGATCTCCGCCTCCGGGAAGTCCGGTCCCGGCGAGGTGACCGAGCCGCCGACGTACTCGACGGCGGCCGGCTTGCGCGACCCGTCGCGCACGAGCGCCTCGAAGTCGCTGGCGAGCACGCTCGACATGAAGACGTGCGCGTCGCCGGTCAGCACGACGACGTTGTCGATCCCCGAGGACTCGATCGCCCGCATGAGCGTGTTGCGCTCCTCGACGTAGCCGTCCCAGCTGTCGCCGCTGTTGCGCTCCTCGCCCTCCTGCCGCGCCGACATGACGACCTGGTTGGCGACGAACTTCCACGTCGCGCGCGACCGGCGCAGCTCGTCGACCAGCCAGCCGAGCTGGGCGCCGCCGAGCATGCTGCGCGGCAGCCCGTCGTTCTTGCCGGTCCGGTACTGGCGCTCGTCGAGCAGGAACAGGTCGGCGACGGACCCGAACGACATCTGCTTGTAGATGCGGTGGCGCTCGCGCGGGAACGTCATCCGCGGCAGCCACTCGAAAGCGGCGCGGTACGCCGCCAGCCGCTGCGCCGGCGCGGTCGGCGGCTCGTTGTCGGTGTAGTTGTTGACGACCTCGTGGTCGTCCCACACGTGCGCGGTCGGGTGGGCCCGGTGCAGCTCGCGCAGGCCCGGGTCGCTGCGGTACAGCGCGTACTTGCGCCGGTAGGAACGGAGGTCGACCGCCTCGATCGAGTCGCGGCGGATGTCGCCGCCGCCGCGCTCGTAGACGTAGTCGCCGAGGAAGAGGTACAGGTCGATGTCGGCGAGCCCGGCGGCGTGCTGGTGCGCGCCGTAGAACCCGCTCGGCCAGTGCTGGCACGACGAGAACGCCATCCGCAGCGGCTCGGCGGCGGCCGGCGGCGGCGCGGTCCGCGTCCGCCCGATCTCCGAGACGTCGCTGCCGGACTCCCAGACGTAGAAGTACTCCGTCGCGGGCTGGAGGCCGCCCACGCGCGCCTTCAGCGCGCCGTTGACGCCGGAGCCGGTCGGGACGATCGCGGTCGCCACGACGCGCTGGAGGCCCGGGTCGCGGGCGACGACGAGCCGGGCGCCCGACCGCGGGCGCGGGGTCTCCAGTCGCGACCAGAACGTGACCGCGTCGGCGCTCGGCTCGCCCGTCGCGACGCCGTCGTCGAACGTGCCCGGGCCGACGCGGGCCCGCCGGTCGAGGAGCTTGCGCCCCCACGCGGGCGGGACGGCGGCCAGCGCGCCGGCGACAGTCGCGGAGACGACGAGCTCGCGGCGGGTGACGTGGAGCTTCCTGCTCATCGCAGCCGGAAGAGGACGGTCGACGGGACGGGACGGCGGATGCCGCCGAGGCCGGCCGCCTCGATGCGCAGGCGGTACGGGCCGCGCCGCAGACGCCGGACGCGCGGCAGGAGGACGAGCTGGCCGCGGCCGCGCACCGCCGCGACGTCGCCGCGCGCGTACGAGACGCCGCCCGGGCCGCGCAGCTCGATGTGGGCCGCGCACACCGGGCCGCGCACGACGCGCAGGGACAGCTCGAAGGAGCGGATGCGGTTGAGCTGCTTCGCCCTGCGGGAGGAGCGCGCCGGCCCGCCGCGGACCTGCGGGCGCGCCGCCGCGAGGCAGCCCCCGCCGGACTCGGCGTCGCCGCGCACGCCGGCGCGGAAGGTGAGCGACGCCGAGGCCTCCGGCGACGTCCGGTCGGCGCCTACGCGGATCCACAC
>DASZDF010000077.1:0-3211 GCA_035942275.1 Solirubrobacteraceae bacterium
GTGGAGTGCCCGCGGTGGGCGGAGGGCCAGGCGGCATCGCTGCGCTGCGGGCTGGCCGCGCTGCGCGGGTCCGAGCGGGTGGTCGTGCTGGTCGGCGACCAGCCGGGCGTGACCGCCGCGGCCATCGACCGGCTGGCCGACGCGCCGCCGGGGTCGCGCGCGGCGTACGGCGGGCGGCCGGGACATCCGGCCGTGCTGGGGCGCGAGCTGATCGCGGCGGCGCAGCGGCTCGAGGGCGACCGCGGGCTGCGCGATGTGGCGGAGTGGCGGCTCGTCGAGTGCGGCGACGTGGCGAGCGGCCACGACGTCGACACGCCGGCGGACCTGGCGGCGGTGCGCGAAGCGGGCGCGCCGCTCCGCGCGCGGCAAGACGGTCCCGGACAGAGCGAAGCCGGCGGCCGCTAGGGAGGCCGCCGGCCGCTCCTGCTCCGGGCTTGGTGCGGCTAGTACCTGCTGCCGCCGCGGAAGCCGTAGCCCCCGGTCGCCGGGAAGCCGGCGAGCAGCACGATGATGGCCGCGACGGCGGCGACGATCGCGGGGAGGCCGAGGGCCGTGCACAGGAAGTAGACGACCGCTGCGACGAGGATTGCGACAAGCAGACCGATCATGGAGTGGTACCCCTTCGTCCGTGGGTGGCAGGCAACCTTCTCGATACCCATGAACGCACGGACAACTATCCGGTTGGTGAGTTGTGCGATCGCCTTTGCAGCGACTTCTGCCCCCGCAGCGGCGCAGACGCTGCCCTCCGCGGCCGGTCTGCGCGAGGCGCGCGCGTTCGCGCAGCAGCGCGAAGGGCCCGCCCGCGTGTCGTGGGCGGTCGTCGACACGCGCGGCCGGCTCTTCGCCCGCCACGGCGCACGCCACCACCGCTCGGCGAGCCAGACGAAGGCGATGCTGCTCGTCGCCTACCTGCGGCGGCTCGGCGGGCGGCCGGTGCCTCCGCGCGCGCGCCGCGACCTCGCCCCGATGATCCGCACGTCCGGCAACAGGGCGGCGTCGCGCGTGTACGCGACCGTCGGCGACGCCGGGCTCGCCGCGGTGGGGCGCGCGGCGCGCATGCGCAGCCTGCGCCTCAACGGCACGTGGTCGGAGGTCGAGATCACCGCGGCCGACCAGGCCCGCTTCTTCCGCCGCATCGACCGCCTCTGCCCACGCCGCCACCGCGCCTACGCGCGCCGGCTGCTCGCGACGATCGTCGCGCCGCAGAGCTGGGGCATCCCCGCCGCCGCGCGCCCGCTCGGCCTCCGCGCGCTCTTCAAGGGCGGCTGGCGGCGCGACCTCGTCAACCAGGGCGCGCTGCTGGAGACCCGCGACGGCCGGCGGCTGTCGATCGCCATCCTCACCGACACCACCACGTACGCGGCGGGAAGGGGGACCGTGGAGGGGATCGCGCGGCGGCTGCTCGCGAGCGCCGGCCCGCTCAGCCCGCGACGCTGACGCGGTCGCGGCCGTCGCGCTTCGACGCGTACAGCGCGCGGGCGGCCGCATGCACGAGCGCGAGCGGCTCGGTCGCGTGCGCCGGGAACGAGGCGACGCCGGCGCTGACGGTCACCGCGGCGGCGACGCGCAGCTCGGCCACCCGCAGGCGCACGCGCTCGGCGACCGCGATCGCGTCGGCCTCGTCGAGGTTCGGGAGGATGACCGCGAACTCCTCGCCGCCGTAGCGCGCGACGGTGTCGCCGAGCCGCACCTCGCGGGTCAACACCGCGGCGACCTCGCGCAGCACGTCGTCGCCGACGAGGTGCCCGTGGGTGTCGTTGAGCACCTTGAAGTGGTCGAGGTCGAGCAGCACGAGCGAGAGCGGCCCGTCGGCGCGCGCGGCGCGGGCGAACTCGCGCCCGAGCGTCTCGTCGAACGAGCGGCGGTTCGCGACGCCCGTGAGGCCGTCGGTCGCCGCCGAGCGCTGGAGCCGCGCGACGAGCCACGCGTTGGCGAGCGCGAGCGCCGCCTGCGAGCCGTAGCGCTCGAGCATCGACACGACCCGCCGCTCCAGCCGCGACCCGCGCCGCAGCGCGTGCTCGCAGACGAGCACCCCGACCGTGCGGCCGTCGGCGGTGAGCGGGACGAAGACGAGGTTGCCGGGATCCGGCATCAGCGCGGCGAGCGCGGGCTCGTCCTCGGCGACGAGGCCGGAGACGAGGAGCGGCTGCGGGCTGGCGGCGGCATGGCGCAGCGCGCCGTCCGGCCGCACGGTGGGCCCGCCGTCGAGCGCGAACGGGACGAGCCCGCGCCCGGCGAGCAGCTCGAGCTCGCGGTCGGGCGCGCCGAAGAACGCCATCCGCTCGAAGCCGAAGTCGTCGGCGACCGCGTCGGCGAGCGTCGCCGCGACGCCGCCGGGGTCCCCGGCGCGCTCCAGCCGCTCCGCCAGGCCGCCGAGGGCCTCGAGGTCGTAGCGCCGGCGGCGCAGCTCGCGCTCGTTGACGGCGCCGAAGCTGGCGGTCGCGATCGCGATCAGCCAGTACGCGACCGACTGCCCCAGGAGCGCGCGGTACTCGATGTCGCCGACCGCCACCGTCCCCTCCTTGACGACGGCCTCCACGACCCCCGCCTACTGCCCGTGGAACACCGCGAGCAGGAGGAGCGTGTGCCAGAGGGCGAGCTTCAGCCCCGTGCGGAACGAGGCGAGCAGCGCGACCGCGACGAGGTGGAACAGCACGATGAAGCGCAGCGGGCCGTTCGCGTCGGCCAGCAGGTACGCCGCCCACGCGAGGAAGACCGCGTCGAACACCACGAGCGCGCCGAAGAGCGCGAGCGCGCGGCGCGACACCAGCCGCCAGACCGCCTCGCCGACGAGGGCGATCCCGAGGTAGGCGCCCGTGACCGTCAGCGCCGTGGACATCGGCTCGCGCCGCAGCTCGGGCAGCGCGACGCAGGCGCCGAGCACCGCGGCCGCGGCCAGCAGCCGGAAGACCCGCATGTACCGCATGCGGTCGGCGAGCGGGACGAGCTCGTGCGTCGCCTCGGCGGTCCGGACCCTCATTCGCCGTTCCTCCCGAGCCGCAGCGGCGTGAACGGCAGGTCGTGCTCGCGGTGCACCGGCGCGAGCGCGAGCTTCGGGTCGCGCTGGTCGATGCGGTGCTGGGCGGTGAGGAAGAGCCCGATGAGCAGCAGGAGGAGGATCGGGAACGCCGCACGCTCGCCGACGTCGACGGCGACGCTCGCGATGGCGTCGAGCGCGCGCCGCAGCGCGCCGCGGGTCTCGGGTGAGGTG
>DASZDF010000078.1:0-4125 GCA_035942275.1 Solirubrobacteraceae bacterium
TCTCGAGGCACGCCTCGACCGCCCCGACCGACTCCGCGGCCAGCAGCGCCTGCGCCAGGTACCAGGCGCGCTCGACCTCGGCGGGCTCGACCGGCAGCGCGACGGCCGAAGACCCCTCGAACCGCACGTGGCCCAACCGCCGCGTCGGGTCGTAGCGGAAGGCCTCCTCGACCGACGCCGCGTCCGCCTCGACGAGGACCGCCACCGGCGCGCCGTCCTGCACCGCGGCGACGACGAGGACGTCCGCCCCTGGCGCATCGACGACCCAGGCGACCTCGCCGCTCAGCGTCGACCCGTCGAACGAGGGCGCCGGTGCGCGCGTCATCCCGGCGACGGTGTCGACCGTCCACGAGGAGTCGAGGTCGCCGGGGGGCATCGCGCCCACGAAGGCCGCCCGGCGCTCGCCCGACGCGAGGTCACCGCTCCCGTCGTAGCCGCCGAGGTCGAGTAGGAGCGACGCAGGCAGGTGCCCGAGCAGCTCCACGCCCGAGAGCCGCCGCCCCGCCTCCTGCATCACGAGCATCGCGTCGAACGCGCCGAGGCCCGCGCCGCCGTTGTCCTCGGAGACCAGCAGCCCCGACCACCCGGCCTCGACCGCCGTCGGCCACTCGTCGGGGCGCGTGCCGCCGTCCAGCGTCTCGCGCGCGGCCTCGATGGTGTTCGTCCGCGAGAACGCGTCGCGCGCCGCGTCGCGGAGGAAGATCTGCTCGTCGGAGAGCTCGAGGTTCATCGCGCCGCCGCCTCCTTCTCCTTGGCCCGCAGCTCGCTGAACGGGATGCCCTTGTCGAGCCGCGGCTCGGGCGGCAGCCCAAGCACGCGCTCGCCGATCGTGTTGCGCAGGATCTCCTCGGTCCCGCCCGCGGACTTCAGCCCGGGCAGAAACGACGTGTGGTAGCTGAACGGGTTGTCGACGTCCTCGCGCAGGGCGTCGGGCCCGAGCGCGTCGGCGACGAGGTCGCACGCCGCGATCCCGGCGTTCACCGTCGTGATCTTCGAGAGCCCGGCCTCCGGCCCCGGGATCTGGCCCTGCTGGAGCGCGGACAGCATCCGGTACGACGTGAACCGCACGGCGAGCAGCTCGGTCGCGATGTGGCCCAGGCGCTGGCGCACCTCGCCGTCGCGCGCGGCGGCCTCGTCGCGCGCGATCGCCTCGGCGAAGCGCTGCGGCCGGTAGCCCATGCCCTCCGACCCGAAGCCGATCGTGACGCGCTCGAACATGAGCGTCGTCAGCGCGGTACCCCAGCCGTTGCCGACCTGGCCGACGACCATGTCGTCGTCGAGCCTGACGTCGTCGAGGAAGACCTCGTTGAACTCCGCCTCGCCCGAGATCTGCCGCAGCCCGCGGACGGTCACGCCCTCGGCGTCCATCGGCAGGATGAACATCGTGAGGCCCTTGTGCTTGGGCACGTCGGCGTCCGTCCGCGCGAGGATCAGTCCGTAGGCGCTGAACTGCGCGTTCGTCGTCCACACCTTCTGCCCCGACATCCGCCAGCCGCCGTCGTCCTTCTTGGCGCGCGTCTGGATCCCGGCGAGGTCCGACCCCGCGGCAGGCTCGCTGAACAGCTGGCACCACACCTCGTCGCCGTGCAGCATCGGGCCGAGGTAGCGCGACTTCTGCTCCTCGGTGCCGTGGGCGATGATCGTCGGCCCGAGCATGCCGACGCCGATGACGTCGAGGATCCCCGGCACGCCGGCGCGCGCGATCTCCTGGGAGATGATGACCTGCTCGATCGGGCCGTGGCCCTGGCCTCCGTACTCCTTCGGCCACGTCGCCCCGGCCAGCCCGGCCTCCGCGAGCTTGCGCTGCCACGCGCGGTGCGCGGGGACGACCTCGTCCTCGGCAAGGGCGTCAGGCCCCTCGAAGACGGGCGCCTCGGCCTTGTGCTCCTCCAGCCAGGCGCGCACCTGCTCGCGGTACGCGGCCTGCTCGGGCGTGTCGTTCAGGTCCACGCGAAGTCCTCTCTGGTTGACCCACCAGTCAATCCCGCACTATAGGCCGCGGCCTGCCGCTGCGCGGCGGCGTCAGAGGACGGCGCGGAAGCCGGCGTCGAGCAGCTTCCTGGCCTGCCGGCCGGGGTCCGGCGAGTGGAGCACGACCGCCACGAGCGTCGCTCCGTCGCGGCGCACGGCGGCGACGAGGCAGCGCCCCGCCTCGCTGGTGTAGCCCGTCTTGATCCCGAGGGTCCCGCGGTAGCGCATGCGCAGCAGCGGGTTGTGGTTGTAGAGGTAGAGCTTGCCGCCCTTGATCGGGAAGGGGAGGATCGCGCTGCGCTTGCGCACGATCCGCGCGATCCGTTTCGTGCGCAGCACCTGCCGTGCGAGGGCGACGAGGTCGAGCGCGCACGACCGGTTGCCCGGGCTCAGGCCTTCGACGCCCGCGAAGCGCGTGCACCGCAGCCCCATCTCGGCCGCCCTCGTGTTCATCCGGCGGACCATCCCCGAGATGCTCCCCGCCGCCCGGAACGCGAGCGCGCGCGCCGCGTCGTTGCCCGACGGCAGCATCAGCCCGTGCAGCAGCGGCTCGACCTTCACCCGCTTGTTCTTCGGCAGCACCCCGACGCCGGACCCCGTGTAGCGCAGCACGGCCGGCGTGATCCTCGCCCTGTCGTCGGGCTCGAGCAGCTCGGCGGTCACGCGCGCGGTCATCATCTTCGTCAGCGACGCGATCGGCAGCGTCCGCTCGGGGTTGCGCCGCCACAGCACCTCGCCGGTGTCGACGTTCACGACGATCCCCGCGCGCGGCGGCTTCTTGAACGGGATCGTGAACGCGTCCGTCGGATCGGAGACGTCGGCGTCGGCCGGCAGCGGCCCGAGCGCCTCCTGGCTCGGCGGCCGCTCCGGGACGCTCTGCGGGTCGGCCCGGCCGAGCTGCGCGGGGTCGCGCGTGCCGTCGTCGCCGTCGCCGGCCTTCGCCACGAGCACGCCGAGGAGCAGGACGACCGCGAGCGAGCCGGAGAGCAGCGCGAGCCGGCGCCGGCCGCGGCGACGCCGCTCCTTGGCGTGACGGCGCGCGCGCGAGGCGGCGGTGTCGAGGTACTGCGGGCCGGACATCTACTCCCCTGGAGGATGGCGCAGCGCTCCGACGATGCCGAACCCGAACATCGCGAGCACGAGGAGCGAGGCGACCGTCAGGACGTCCGGCCCGTGCTCGATCGCCACGGCGATCGTCAGCCCGGCCAGGAGCGCGATGAACGCCAGCGCCGCGGCGAGGATCGCGCGGTTCATCTCAGGTCCGCTCCGGACGTCTCCGCCCGGCGACGTCCTTGATGTTCGTGGCCAGGAGCCGGATCGCGAGCAGGCCGAAGACGAACCCGCCGATGTGCGCGAAGTACGCGACGCCGCCGCCGCCCTGGTCTGCCGTCCCGTACTCGAGCAGGCCGAAGGCGACCTGCTGGGCGAACCACAGCCCGAGCACGAGCAGCGCCGGCAGCTCGATGACGGTGAAGAAGATGACGATGAAGATCACCGTGATCACCCGCGCGCGGGGGTAGATGAGGATGTAGCCGCCGAGCACCGCGGCCACCGCGCCGGACGCGCCGAGCGTCGGCACGTTCGAGTCGAGGTCGAAGACGATCTGCAGCGCGTCGGCCGCGACCCCGCCCGCGAGGTAGAAGAGGATGTACTTCAGCGGGCCCATGGAGTCCTCGACGTTGTTGCCGAAGATCCACATGAACAGCATGTTGCCGCCGAGGTGCAGCAGGCTGCCGTGGAGGAACATCGACACGAAGACGGCCACGAGCACCTGCTTGCCCGGGAACAGCGGTGGCCCCTGCTGGGTGTCGCCCTCGCAGGCGGGGTCGTCGCCGGCGCCGTAGGTCGCCTGGACCTCGCCGACGCTCAGCGGGCGGCCCTGGACGACCTCGCACGGGATGGCGGCGCGCTCGAGGTTGAACCGCGCCGATGCGGACGAGTTCGGGTTGCCCGGTTGCACCAGGAAGTAGACGGCGACGTTGGCGACGATCAGCAGGATCGTCACCACCGGGACGCGACGAGTGGGGTTCTCGTCGCGCAGGGGGAGCACCGTCCGACCCTATCGGTGCTGGTAGCGTGCACCGCCATGCCCGGAGCCAACGACCTGTTCCGACGCCTGCTCGATTCCGGGGTCGCCTTCACGCAGATGACGCA
>DASZDF010000079.1:0-1681 GCA_035942275.1 Solirubrobacteraceae bacterium
TTCGACGTCGAGACCTTCGAGCACGTCGTCGACGTGATGTTCCTCGCGCAGGAGATCGTCGTCGGGCCGTCGAGCTACCCGACCGAGGAGATCGCGGTCAACGCCCGCGCCTTCCGCCAGCTCGGCCTCGGCTACGCGAACCTCGGCGCCTACCTGATGTCGAACGGCATGCCGTACGACTCGGACGCCGGCCGCGGCACCGCGGCCGCGATCACGGCGCTGATGACGGGCCGTGCGTACCTCGGCTCGGCGCGCGTCGCCGGCGCGCTCGGGCCCTACGAGCGCTACGAGGAGAACCGCGAGGCGCACAACGGCGTCATGCGGATGCACCGCGACGCCTCCTACGCGATCCCGGACTCGACGTGCGCCGACACCACGCTCCTCGAGGCCGCGCGGCGCAGCTGGGACCAGGCCGTCGAGGCCGGCTCGGCCATGGGCTACCGCAACGCGCAGGCGACGGTCCTCGCGCCGACGGGGACGATCTCGTTCCTCATGGACTGCGACACCACCGGCGTCGAGCCCGACTTCTCGCTCGTGAAGTTCAAGGAGCTCGTCGGCGGCGGGCAGATGACGATCGTCAACCAGACCGTGCCGCTGGCGCTGCAGACGCTCGGCTACACCGACGAGCAGATCGAGCAGATCGAGGCGCACATCAACGAGGCCGGCACGATCGTCGGCGCGCCCGGCCTGTCGCCCGACCACCTGCCGGTGTTCGACGTGGCGGTCGGCGAGCGCGCGATCTCGCACATGGGCCACATCAAGATGATGGGCGCGGTCCAGCCGTTCATCTCGGGCGCGATCTCGAAGACCGTGAACATGCCGCAGACGACGACCGTCGGCGACATCGCCGACGCGTACAAGCAGGCGTGGCAGCTCGGCGTCAAGGCGCTCGCGATCTACCGCGACGGGTCGAAGACGGCGCAGGCGCTGCGGACCGAGGCCCAGGACGCCGCGAAGCCGGGGGCGGAGTTCACGCAGGCGGACGTCGACGCCGCGGTGGCGGACGCGCTGGCCGGCGTCAAGGCCGAGATCGGCCCGGTTCGCCGCCGGATGCCGCGCGAGCGCCAGTCGATCACGCACAAGTTCTCGATCGGCGGGCACGAGGGCTACATCACCGCCGGCATGTACGAGGACGGCTCGGTCGGCGAGATCTTCCTCACCGACATCGGCAAGGAGGGCTCGACGCTCCGCGGCCTGCTCAACTCGTACGCGACCGCGATCTCGATCGCGCTCCAGTACGGCGTGCCGCTCGAGACCCTCGTCCAGAAGTTCGCCTACATGCGCTTCGAGCCGGAGGGGATCACGCAGAACCCGGAGATCCCGTTCGCGAAGTCGATGCCCGACTACATCATGCGCTGGCTGGCGTCGCGGTTCCTCGACGCCGACGTGCAGGAGGAGCTCGGGATCATGACCCAGGAGGTCCGGGCGCGGAAGACGGCTCAGGAGGCGGCGACGTCGCTGGCGTCCGACAGCGCCGGCCCGGCGAACGGCGGTGGCAACGGCGGCAACGGCGGTGCGAAGAGCGGTCCCTCCGCGACGAGCGGGGCGGCGGGCGGCGCGAAGGCGGCGTCGGAGCCCAAGGCGGCCGCCTCGAGCGGCGACGCCCCGCAGCCGGCGGCGACGGCGATGACCGAGACGCCGCCGGTCGTCCCGGCCCGCCTCTCGGGCCTCGACCTCGGCC
>DASZDF010000080.1:0-8323 GCA_035942275.1 Solirubrobacteraceae bacterium
CCCCCGCTGTGGCCGAGGACGTCACCCGCCTCGACCGGACCGATCGCGCCGCTGCGGGAGCGGTCGGTGTCCGCCGGCGTGACGACCATCCCCACGCCCATCAGGTCGAGCAGCTGGGCGAGCTGCTGGTCGTTCACGAGGCGCTCCTGGCTCACGAGCGAGTCGGTCGCCCACATCAGGTCGACCGCCCGCAGGTCGGAGAACGGGACCACCCAGCGCTCGGCCACGGGGCGGTCGGCGAGGGTCTGGAGGATCGGGTCCCACGTTCCTCCCCACTCGTAGAAGGCGAAGAGCTGGCCGGGGAGCACCATCGCGCGCTCGTTCTCGGGCAGGCGGTCCACGCGCGCCGCGGCGTCCTCCCAGTACCGCGGGACGTCGAAGGCGAGCTGCCGCTCCGGCGCCTGGCCGGAGGGGAGCGGCCACGCGGCGACGGCGACGACCGCCGCCGCGGCGACGCTCACGCCCGCCCGCGCCGCCCCGCGGGTGCGGGCCCAGAGCAGCCCGAAGGCGGCGCCGCCGAGGCACGAGAGCCCGAGCGCGACGAGCGGGCCGGCCTTGTACGTCGTGCGCAGGAACTGCACGACGCCGACGTGGTTGTAGGTGAAGGTGAGCGCCCGGCGCAGTGGCGTCCCCTCCGGGAAGCCCGCGAACATCGCGAGCAGGCCGACGAGCGTGAGGATCAGGAACCACGGCCCGTAGCGCCAGCGGCGCGTCCGCGCGAAGCCGCCGAGCGCGATCGCGGGGATGAGCAGGCTCGCGACGACGACGAGCGGCGAGAAGAGCATGTCAGGGCCGTGCGACGCGTAGGGGCGCAGCGTGCCGCCGAAGCCGAGGCCGATGTAGCTCGTCCAGAAGCTCATCAGCCGCAGCGCCTCGGTGACGCTCGTCGTCTGCCAGATCGTCCCGGGCTGCTCGGTGAACGGCAGGAAGTCCAGGCCGTAGCGCGCGTGGACGAGCACGGGCAGGACCCACCACGCATTGGCGAGCGCGACCGCCGATGCGAGGCGTATGAGGAACGGTCTGATCGAGCCCTTCGGGACGCCCCCGAGCGTTCGCTCGTAGATCAGGAAGAGCGCGGGCGCGAGCAGGAGCCACCCGGTCACCGCCACGTTCACGCCGCCGCCGGTGCAGGTCAGGACGAGCGCGAACAGCGCGGGCCAGCGCCACGTCCTCGGCTGCCGGAGCCCGCGGTGGATGGCGAGCAGCAGCCAGGGCAGCGCCGCGTAGGCGAGCAACGAGACGCTGATGCGGTTCGCGTAGACCGCGACGTACGGGTTGAGGACGAAGAGGACCGCGGCCGCGACGTGCGGCGCGCCGCGCGGCCGGTCGAGGAGGTCGTCGAGCAGCCGGACGACGCCCCAGGCGGCGAGCGCCATGAGCGTCCCGAGCCACAGGCGGTGGACGACCCAGGTCGGAAGCCCGAGCAGGTCGCCGAGCGCGAACCACGGCGCCATCGGGAACAGGTAGCCGCCGTACTGGCCGCCGAAGACGTGGCCGAGCTGGCCGGTCGGGGTCCAGGCGTAGGCGACGTCGCCGAGGAACGAGCCGGCGTCGACGTAGAGGTCGACCTTCGTGTCGGCGACGACGGTGCCCGGCCGCTGGACGAGCGCGAGCACGTACGACGCCGCGGCCAGGCCGAGGGGGATCAGCCTGGGACCCATGAGCGCCGCCAGACTAGTGCGCCGAATACGCTCGGCGCGCTCGTGCTCCTCCTCGCCCGCGCGTGTCTGCTGCTCGGCCCCTTCGTCCTCGCCTTCTTCAGCGGCGGCTACTTCACGGGCCCACGTTTGGTGGCGGGCGTCGTGGCGTGGTCGTGCCTCGCTCTCGCGCTGCTCGCCCGCCGTGGGGGGCGCCCGTCCCTAGCGGTGCCGGCCATCGGCGGGCTCGCTCTCCTCTGCGCGTGGACGGCGCTCTCCGCCGCGTGGTCCCCTTCGGGCTCGGGCGCCGCGGACTCTCTCGAGCGCGGTCTGCTTTACCTCGGCGCCCTCTCGGCCGCCTACGTCGCTCTGCGCGGAGCAGTCCGGTGGGTCGAGCCCGCTCTCGCTCTCGGGACGGTCGTGGTCATCGGGTACGGGGTCGCGGGGCGGGTGCTGCCGGACCTCGTCGAGCTGTCGCGGACGCGCTCCGCCGGGGGGCGGCTCGACCAGCCGCTCACGTACTGGAACGCCACCGGGGCGCTCGCCGCCCTCGGGCTCGTGCTCTGCGCGCGCCTCGCCGGCGACCGCAGCCGGCCGCTGGCGATGCGGGCCGCGGCGGCGGCCGCGTCGGCGCCTCTCGGGCTCGGCGTCTACCTCTCGTTCTCGCGCGGCGCGCTCACCGCCCTCGGGGTCGGGCTGGTCGTGCTGCTCGCGCTCGAGCCGACGTGGCCGCAGCTCCGCGCCGGCGCGATCGCGCTCGAGGCCGGCGCGATCTGCGCGGGGGTGGCGAGCCTCCTTCCCGCGGGCGAGGCGGCGGAGGGCGACGGGTTCGCGACGCAGGGCGCGGTCCTCCTCGTCGTCCTGCTCGCGGCCATGGCCGGCGCCGCCGCGCTCCAAGCATGGAGCGCGCGCGCCGAGGACGACGGGATGACCCGCACCGGGCCGCTCCCGCGACGCGTTCCGCGCATCGCCGTCGTCGTCGCCGCCGTCCTCGCGGTCGCGCCCTTCGCCGCCGCCGCGGTCGACGACAGCGAGACGCCCTCCGACCCCGCGTTCGGCGCCACCGCGGAACGCTTCGGCTCCGTCGGCAGCCGCCGCTTCGACTACTGGGAGGCGGCGCTCGCCGGCTTCGCGTCGGACCCGGTCGTCGGCCGCGGCGCCGGCGCCTACCAGGCGATCTGGCTCGAGGAGCGCGACGTCCGCGAGCGCGTGGTCGACGCGCACTCGCTCGAGCTGGAGACCGCCGCCGAGCTCGGCCTCGTCGGGCTCGCGCTGCTCGCGCTCTTCCTCGGCGGCGTCGCGGTCGCGGCCAGGCGCGCCGGCCCGCAGCTCCCGGGGGCTGCCGCCGCGCTCGCGCTCTACGGCGCGCACTCCGCCATCGACTGGGACTGGGAGCTGCCCGCGCTGACGCTCGTCGCGGTGGTGCTGGCGGGCGCCGTCCTGGCGACGGAACGCTGACATCGCCCGCACACCGCGCCGGTACCATCGCGCCACCGGTGCCCGTCCTCGACGTCCAAGGCCTCACGAAGCGCTACGGGGCCGGGACGGTCGCGCTGGACGGCGTCGACCTCGACGTCGCCGAGGGCGAGCTGGTCGGCCTCCTCGGCCCGAACGGCGCCGGCAAGTCGACGCTCGTGAAGATCTGCTGCGGCCTCGTCCGCCCCTCGGCCGGCACGGCGACCGTGCGCGGCTTCTCCGCCGGGTCCGCGCCCGCGCGCGCCTCGCTCGGCTACCTCGCCGAGCTGTTCCGCTTCCCGGGCTGGTCGTCCGCCGACGAGGTGCTCGCGCTGCACCAGCGCCTCGCGGGCTCGGGCGGAGGGGCGGCGGAGCGCGCCGAGCTGCTGGAGCTGGTCGGGCTGGCGGACGCGCGCGAGCGCCGCGTCGAGACGATGTCGAAGGGGATGCAGCAGCGGCTCGGCATCGCGCAGGCGCTCGTCGGCAAGCCCTCGCTGCTGCTGCTCGACGAGCCGACGAGCGCGCTCGACCCGGTCGGGCGGCGGCTCGTGCGCGAGGTGCTGGTCGAGCTGCGCCGCCGCGGCCAGGCGGTGCTCCTGAACTCCCACCTGCTGTCCGAGGTCGAGCTGGTCTGCGACCGGGTCGTGATCGTCAACCGCGGCAGCGTCGTCACCCGCGGCCGGCCTGACGAGCTGGCGCGGCCGCGCGGCGTCGAGATCGAGACCGGGAGCGGGTCGCGCCTCTTCGAGGGCGCCGGCCGGGACGACGCGCCGCGCATCGTCGCCGACCTCGTCGCCGCGGGCGAGCGGGTCTACGCGGTGCGCGTGCTGCGCTCCACCCTCGAGGACGTCTACGTGGAGGCGGTGTCGTGAGCGGCGCGCTGATCGTCGCGCAGCTGGCGGTGCGCGAGTCGCTGCGCCGGCGGGTGTTCGTCGTCGTGCTCGTGCTCAGCGTGGTGTTCCTCGGCCTCTACACCTGGGGCGCGGCGGAGCTGTTCGACGACGTGGACTCCTTCGGCGGCAACGAGTTCGGCGTCGACCCCGAGACGCTCGCGGGCGCGACGATCCTCGGCCTGGCGATGTTCGCGATCCTCTTCCTCGGCTCGGTGCTCGCGACGTTCCTGACGATCGGAGCCGTCCGCGGGGACGCCGAGCGCGGGCTCCTCCAGCCGCTGATCGTGCGCCCGGTGGGCCGCGTCGCCTACCTCGCGGGGCGCCTGCTCGCGGCGGCGAGCGTCAGCGCCGCGTACGTGATCGTCCTGTTCGCGGCGTGCGTCGTCGTCACCGGCCTGCTCGGCTGGTGGCCCGACCGCGTGATCGCGCCGGCGCTCTGCCTCGCCGGCGCCGCCGTGATCATCTCCGCGCTCGCGCTCCTCGGCAGCGCGATCCTCTCGACGACCGCGAACGGGATCGCCGTGTTCATGGCGCTCGGCGCCGGCCTCACCGCCGGGCTGCTCGGCCAGATCGGCGAGGCGCTCGACTCGCGCACGCTCGACCGCGTCGCCGACGTGGGCTCGTGGGTGCTGCCGTTCGAGGCGCTCTACCAGCACGGCCTCTCGCGGCTGACGGCAGACGTCGAGGGCACCACCGCGGCCATCGTCAACCTCGGCCCGTTCGGCGGCGCGCAGGAGGCGTCGCTCGCGCTGTGGCCGTACGCGCTCGCCTACGTGGCGGCCGTCGGCGCGCTCGCCGCGCTGTCGTTCTCGCGCCGGGACCTCTGATGGCGCGCGCGGTCGAGGAGTCCAACCGGCGCCTGCTCCGCGCCCGCGACGCGATGGACCGCACCTACGCGCAGCCGCTCGACATCCCGACACTCGCGCGGATCGCGCACGTCTCCGACGCGCACTTCATCCGCACGTTCCGCGCGACGTTCGGCGAGACGCCGCACCGCTACCTCCAGCGCCGGCGCGTCGAGCGGGCGATGTTCCTCCTGCGCGCGACGGACGCGAGCGTCACCGAGATCTGCTTCGACGTCGGCTTCGCGAGCCTCGGCACGTTCAGCCGGACGTTCCGCGACATCGTCGGTGAGTCGCCTTCCGAGTACCGGCGGCGGGGCGGCTCGCGGCCGGTCCCGACGTGCTTCGAGATGGCGTACTCGCGACCGAGCACTTTTGGAGAAGCGAAGGCGCGCGGCGGCGGTTAGCTTCGCCGCCATGTTCAACGCGATCAACATCTCCTCCGTCTTCGTCCTCGACCAGGACGAGGCGCTCGACTTCTACGTCGGGAAGCTCGGCCTCGAGGTCAAGGCCGACGTCGACCTCGGCTTCATGCGCTGGCTGACCGTCGGCGTCCCCGGCGACGACCAGCGCGAGGTCCTGCTCGAGAAGCCCGGCCCGCCGGCGATGGACGACGCCACGGCCGACCAGGTCCGCGAGCTCGTCACCAAGGGCGCCACCGGGTTCACCCTCGGGCTCGTCACGGACGACTGCCGCAAGACGTACGAGGAGCTCCGCGCGCGCGGCGTCGAGTTCACGCAGGAGCCGACCGAGCACTTCTACGGGATCGACTGCGGCCTGCGCGACACGTTCGGCAACAACATGCGCTTCGTGCAGCCGGCTCCCCAGCCGCTGAAGATCCCGGCGCCCGGGGAGCTCGCGGCCGGCAACCAGTAGGCGATCAGTGCGTGGCGGCGCGGCGGCGCGTCATGAACGACGGGCCGCCGACCCCGCGCAGCACGCGGGCGACGAGGCTCGCGACGATCCAGTAGGCGAGGGCGGCGATCCCCCAGTTGATGCCGATCTGGAGGTGCTCCTTGCCGCGCTCGAGGTCGAAGATCCCCTGGAAGGGCTCGGTGAAGAAGCGCGCGACGTCGAGCCAGACGCTGACGATGTCGTTCGACTCCTTCGCGTCGAGCACGACCAGCGCGATCCCGATGCCGATCACGAAGGCGATCGCCATCCCGAGCATTGCGACGAATCCTGCGAGCCGTCCCATGGTGTGCGTCCTCTCCCGTTCGTGGGCCCCGGACACAGGATTCCCGTCAGCGCCGTGCGTGAACCTCGTAGGTGCCGAAGCGGGCAGTCCGCCGGTACGTCGCGCGCAGGTGGTCGTCGAGGATCGTGACGCCCGAGGAGCGGCCCGAGCCGTTGTCCTCCGGCTCCGTGCGCGGGTCGAGCCAGCGGATCAGGAGGTCGGGCTTCGCGGCCTCCAGGTCGCCGACGATCTCGCGCTGGACCTCCGCCGTCGTGACGACGCCGGGCTGCATGACGTCGTAGCGCGTCGGGTTCGGCCGGTCCGCGAGGACGTAGAGGAGCGGGTTGCCGACCGTGACCTGGTCGAAGCGCGGCGGGGCGACGAAGATCGAGCGGTCGCCGATCGCGTCGAGGACGCGCGCCGTGTCGCCGGTCTCCTCCGCGTCCCAGGCCGCGTCGTCGCGCGGGAGCGTCGCGACGCGGTCGAGGCCGTGGAGCGCGATCAGCGCGACGAGGACGAGCGCGAGCGGCCGCGCGCGCTTCGCCGCGACGAGCGCGATCGGGAGGACGGCCGCCAGCGGGACGAGGTGGAACTCGTCGGTGCGGCCGAGGAGGTAGGCGAGGCCGGCGACTCCGAGGGGGACGAGGGCGAGCGGTGGCCTGGTGAGCGCCGCGACCGCCGCGCCGACCACGAGGATCAGCGGCGCGTAGAACTCGAGGAGCTTGTTCGGGTCGAGGGTCTCGGCGTCGAGCGGGAACGGGAGGCGCTGGAGGTCCTGGATGCCGAGGAAGCCGACGGTCTGGTCGAGCAGCTCGCCGGGCGCGACGAGGAGGAACGGCAGCCAGCCGAGGACGGCGACCGCCGCCGCGACCGCCACGCCGCGAGCGCTCCGCAGCCCGAGCGCAGCGGCGATCCCGATCTCCGGGCGGAACACCGCGGCGAGCCCTGCCGCCGCGCCCGCCCAGCCGGGCCGCTTCGGCGCGAGCAGCAGCGCGCCGAGGCCGAGCGCGAGCGCCGTCGGGTTCGGGCCGGGGCCGGACGGCCACGCCATCGCGCCCGCCACCGCGAGCCACGCGAGAAGGGCCGGCGCTTCGGCGCGGAGCGACGACGCTTCGCCCCCGCCCGCGAACCTCCGCGCGAGCCGGTACGCCAAGAGCGCGACCGTCGCGTCGAGCAGCACGCGAATCACCCTCCACGCCACGAGCGACCCTCCGAACGGCGCGAGGAGCACCGGCTGGCCGGGGCCGTAGTTCCACCAGAAGTCGCGGTACGGCCACTGCCCGTCCGCGATCCGCGACGCCGCCTGCAGCATGAGCCCCTCGTCGTGCGGGCCGATCCCCCACCAGACCGTCGACGCCGACAGCAGCGCGCCGGCGAGCCACAGGCCGACGTTCAGTACGAGGCCTCGGGATGCCCGCCCGCCGCCGGTCCGCGCCACGGGATCGGCGGCACCACCTTCTCGATCGGCACGACCGCCTCGCGGCGCAGCCTCCGCCGCTCGCGCAGCATCGCCGGCAGCACCGGCAGCGCCATCGCCAGCCCCCGGAGATGCGCGACCAGCCGCCCTTCGCGCGCCGCCTCCGCGATCCACGAGAGCTGACGGTAGGCGACGGGCCCGACCCATCGCAGCGGGAAGGCCTTCGCGACGAGCAGCAGCGTGTTGCGCGCGACCCACGCGTCGACCGAGCGGGTGAGCTGGCCGGAGGACCCGTGGCGCGCGTGCCGCGCGACGACGGGCTCGTACACGCAGCGCCACCCGGCGAGCCGCAGGCGCAGCCCGAGATCGACGTCCTCCAGGTAGGAGAACAGCCGCTCGTCGAACCCGCCGACGTCGAGCAGCGCGGCGCGCCGGTAGAGCGCCGCGCCCGCGCACGCGCTGAAGACGTCCCCCCCGACCGCGAACCGCCCGTCGTCGCGCCGCCCGTGCCCGCGCTGGTGCGCTACCCCGTCGCGGCGAAGCTCGTCGCCGGCGTCGTCGAGGACGTCCGGGTCATCGAGCAGCACCATCTTCGTCGCGACCGACCCGACGCCGTCGGCCAGGGCCGCGCTAGCGCGCGCGAGCCAGTCCGGCTCCAGCTCCACGTCGGTGTTCACCAGCGCGACGGCGTCCGCCGACACCGCCTCCACCCCGCGGTTCGCCGCGAACGCGAACCCGGTGTTGCGACCGAGCGCGATCGTCCGCACGCCGCGGTCGCGCAACAGGTCGAGCGACCCGTCCGTCGACCCGTTGTCGACGACGACGACCTCGTCCGGCGGCTCGGTCTGCGCCGCCAGCGAGTCGAGCAGCCCGGGCAGCCAGCGCCGCCCGTTCCAGTTGGG
>DASZDF010000081.1:0-2393 GCA_035942275.1 Solirubrobacteraceae bacterium
ACGATCCGCCCGGAGAGCGACCAGACCGCGCGCGTCTGGAAGTCGCCGATCAGCTCGATCGCGCCGTCGTCGACCATCGCGCGGACGGCCTCGCCGAGCGCGCCGCGCGCGGGCAGCTGGTCGTCGCCGCCACCGCCGTACCGGCGACCGGGCGCTCCGCCGCGGATGGCCCAGACGATCTCGGTGTCCGGCTCGGACTCGCGCAGGGCGACGAGGTCGAGGATCGCGTTGAACGCCGAGTGCCCGCTGCCGACCACGAGGACGCGGCGCCCGGCGTAGCGGCCCCGGTCGGCCCCGAGGACGTCCGGGATGCCGTACGCGATCCGGTCGGCGTTCGCGCGCTCGCCGTCCGCGGGGAGGCCCCCCGACCCGAGGGGGTTCGCCGTCGTCCACGTGCCCGAAGCATCGACGACCGCGCGGGCGAGGTGGCGGTGCTCGACGCCGTCGCGCTCGACCACCAGCTCGAACGGCGCCTCGTCGCGGCCCGCGTCCTTGAGCTTGTCGACGCCGCGCTTGGTGACCGCGACGACGCGGGAGCGCAGGTGGAGGGCCCCGGCGATCGGCGGCAGCGCCGCGAGCGGCTCGAGGTAGCGCGCGACGATCTCGTCGCCGGTCGGGTAGCCGTCGGCCTCGGGCGCCTGCCAGCCGGCTGCCGCGAGCTGCTCGGCGGCGACCGGATCGAGGTTGAACTCCCACGGGCTGAACACGCGCACGTGCCCCCACTCGCGGATGCTCGCGCCGACGGCGTCGCCCGCCTCGAAGACGAGCGGCTCGATGCCGCGGTCGACGAGGTGAGCCGCGGCCGCGAGGCCGACGGGGCCGGCGCCGATCACGGCAACGGGCAGCTCGGAAGGGGACGGGTCCGACATGTCGGTCACTCCTCGGTCAGCCATGCCTCTAGCTCCTTCAGCGCCTCGGGGCGCGGGTGGTAGTACGTCCACAGGCCCCGCCGCTCCGACCCGATCACCCCGGCCGCGACCAGCACCTTCAGGTGCTTGGCGAGGGCCGGCTGGCTCATGTCGAACAGCGGCTTGAGCTCGCACTGGCAGAGCGCCTCCGGCGCCGACTTGCGCAGCGTGTCGACGATGCGCAGGCGTGTCGGATCGGCGAGCGCCTTGACGACGACGGCCAGCCCGGCCGCGCTGTCGACGGTCAGATCGGGCTCCACGACCGGGGCGCAGCAGCCGCCGGCCTGGCGTTCGCGGGGGGAGAGGACGGGGAGCTCGGTCGATGCCACGGGTCGCAGCATACACAACCGAGCGGTTATGTCATAGCCAATCTGTTATCCGTTGAGCCGAGCGCTCGCGGCAGCGGCGAGCGCTCGCGTCATCTCCGGGATCGCCGGCACGCGCCGGGCGCGGACCCAGGTCGCGTAGAGCGAGCGCAGCGGGTCGACGCCCGGCAGCGGCCGCACGACGACGTCCGGGCGCGGCTCCTGGATGGCCAGCTCCGGCATCACCGCGACGCTCACGCCCGCGGCCACGAACGCCCGGCCGACGGTCACGTCGCGCACGACGTAGGCGACGTCCGGCGCGAACCCCGCATCGGCGCACAGTCGGTCGAGCATCGTCCGGTAGGGCTCCGACACGTCGGCCGACGGCGCGTTGAACCGCTCGGCCGCGAGGTCGGCGAGGCGCACGTCGCGGCGGCGCGCCAGGCGGTGGCCCACGGGGAGGACGATGCGGTACGGGTCGTCCGCGAGGAACGCGCGGTCGAACGCATCGCCCTCGGGCGCAGGCGCGGCGCCGAAGGGCTCCCAGACGACGGCCACGTCGAGCTCCCCGGCCCGCAGCCGCCGCCGTGCCTCCGGCGGCTCGAGCTGCTCGAGCTCGACCTTCACGTCGGGATGCGCCGCCTCGAAGCTCGCCAGTGCCCGGGGCACGAACGACGTGCACGCGGTCAGGAACGCCCCGACGCGCAGCGTCCCGGTCTCCAGGCCGGCCAGCGCTCCCATCTCCTCCTCGGCGAGCACGACCTGGCCGAGCACGGCGGCGGCGTGCTCACGCAGCCGCTCGCCGGCCTCGGTGAGACCGATCGGCCGCGTGCCCCGGTCCACGAGCGTGAGCCCGAACTCCTGCTCGAGCGCCGCGACGTGATGCGACACGACCGACTGGGCGTAGCCCAGCGCGTGGGCGGCGGCCGAGAACGACCGGCGCTCGGCGACGGCCTGGAACGCGCGCAGGCGCCGCAGATCATGCATCGACGATCACGATAGTAGATGCGACAACTTCTGTTGCGTCGATTGCCGATCGCGTCCACGCTGGGGCCGTGTCGCTCATCACCCACAAAGGAACGGGATCCACATGACCACGAAAGCCGCGGCGCTCCTCGCTGCCCTCCTCCTGCTGGCGGCGCTGCCGGCCGTGGCGCAGGCGAGGGGCACGATCACCTAC
>DASZDF010000082.1:0-6926 GCA_035942275.1 Solirubrobacteraceae bacterium
CCGCGGCGCTGCGCAGCGCGTCGCGCACCCGCGGCGCCGGGTCGACGGGCCGCAGGGCGAACGCGAGCAGGTGAGGCGCCCGCGGCGGGCGGCGCAGCAGGTGCAGCAGCAGCTCGAGCGACGCGTCGTCGGCCCAATGGACGTCGTCGAGCAGCAGCGCGACCGGCTTCTCGCGCGCCAGCAGCTCGATCAGCGAGCGCAGCGCTCGGTGCAGCCGGAAGCGCTCCTCGGCGCCGGTGGCCGGGGGGGCGACCCCCTCCGGCGCCTCGACCGACGGGAGGACCGCCGCGAGCTCGGCCTGCCGCTCGGGGCCGAGCGACGCGAACCGGCTCGGCCCGAGCGCCTCGGCCGCGTCGTCGAGCGCCTCGATCGCCAGCGCGAACGGGACGTCGCGCTCGTGCTCGGCCGCCCTTCCCTCGAGGACGCGCAGCCCGGCGGCGGCCGCGCGCTCGCGCAGGTCGCGCAGCAACGCGCTCTTGCCGATCCCCGCCTCGCCGAACAGCGCGACGACGGAGGGCTCGTCGCCCACCGTGGCGGCCACCGCGTCGGCCAGCGCCTGCTGCTCGGCGTCGCGCCCGACGAGCGGAGGGTGTTCGGCCACGAGCATGCGCGCATCGTCGCCTCCCGCGTGCCCGATTGACAAGGGGCGGCGGCCGCGTCGAGGGGTGGCCGGCGGGGGACGCTCGGCGCGTCGAGGGACCGTCGAGGGGACCCCCCGATGACCCGGGGGTGTCCGCGCGGCGAGGGTCCCCGGCGATGGCCAACGCAGGAGACACGATCGAGGATCCCATCACCGGCGAGCGCTGCCACTGGCTCGTGACCGCGTCGCAGACCGGCGGCCGTCTCGTGCGCGCCGAGTGGTGGGCTCCTCCCGGCGCCGGCGCGCGTGCCCCGCACGTGCACCGGTGCTCGGAGGAGCGCCTCGAGGTGCTCGCCGGCCGTCTCACGGTCGTGCTCGGCGCCGAGCGGCTCACGCTCGGCCCGGGCGACGGCGTCCGCCTCCCGGCACGCGTCCCGCACGCGTGGTGGAACGAGGGCGCCGAGGAGGCGCACCTCGTCGTCGAGGTCTCGCCCGCCGGCCATGTCGAGGACGCCGTCGAGGCGTCGTTCACCGCCTAGCCCCCCAGGAGTCCCCATGCCCCGCAAGACCCTGCTCTCCCTGGCCATCGCCGCCTCGGCGCTGGCGCTGCCCGCCGCGGCCGACGCCTCGGCGATCAGCTACGAGGGAAATGCCCTCGTGTACCGCGCCGCCCCCGGCGAGGGCAACCACGCCAACCTCAACGCGACCAGCGACGGGCGGGTGGCGATCAGCGACATCGGCGCGACGATCGCCTTCCCCTCCGACCGCTGCGAGCAGGCCAACGAGTCGATGCCCGTCCTGTGCGAGGTCGCGTCGGTCGACCTGCTGCGCTTCGAGCTCGGCGACGGCGACGACCGCGCGTCGATCCAGGACATCACCGTCGCCGGCAACGTCATCACCGTCAACGGCGGCGACGGCGCCGACCAGCTCGAGGGCGCGTGGGAGGCCGGCGCCAACGCGACGCTGGACGGCGGCCCGGGCGACGACAAGATCCGCTCGCAGAAGTCCGCGGACGTGTTGCGCGGCGGCCCGGGCAGCGACGAGCTGATCGGCGAGGCCGGCGACGACCACCTCCAGGGTGGCGACGGCGACGACACGCTGATGCCCGACCGCTACACCACCGGCAACGATGTGGTCGACGGCGGTGCCGGCGTCGACAAGCTCCAGGACTACAGCGACCCGACCAAGTCGCCCCAGCCCGTCAACGTCACCCTCGACGGGCAGGCGAACGACGGCCGCCCCGGCGAGAGCGACAACGTCAGCGCGGTCGAGCACGTCCGCACCTACGCGGGCGGCACGTTCGTCATGAGCGACGGGCCGGACCGCGTCGAGGTCTACACCCCCTCCGACCAGGGGCCGGCAAGCGTGGAGGGCAAGGGCGGCAACGACGTCCTGCTCGCCGGCGTCGGCCGGCAGACGCTCGACGGCGGCCCCGGTGACGACACCATCGAGGGCGGCTTCGGCGACGACGTGCTGACCGGCGGCCCGGGCCGCGACGTCATCGCCGCCGACTTCACCGGCAGCCAGTGCGGCTGGCTTCAGAGCTGCACGGTCCCGCACGGCAACGACACCGTCAACGCCCGCGACGGCGAGGCCGACAGCATCGACTGCGGCGTCGGCACCGACACCGCCATCGTCGACGCGATCGACACCCACGCCAACTGCGAGACCGTCGACACCGGCGCCAAGACCCACGACAAGGTCGACGACAAGGTCGACGACGGCCGCCTGCACGACGACGTCATCCCGGCCGCCACGTGCCGCGTCCCGAAGGTTCGCGGACTCACGCTGAAGGCCGCGAAGCAGCGGCTCGCGCGGGGCAACTGCACGCAGGTGAAGGTCAAGCGCGCGAAGTCGCGCAAGGTCAAGCGGGGCCGCGCGATCACCGCGGTGCAGCGCGACGGCCGCGTCGTCCTGACCATCTCCCGCGGGCGCCGGTAGGTGACGGCGATGCGCAAGCGACTCATCCCGCTCGCCCTCCTGGGGTGCCTGGCCTTCGGGCCGGGCACCGCCCAGGCGGTCACGATCAGCGAGTACGAGGCGGTGCTCGAGGGCACCGGCGACTGGTACCGCCACGACCAGAACGGCGCTGCCAGCTACGAGCGCCAGGCGACGTTCCGCTGGAAGACGACGATCCCGTCGGTGACGTTCATCGGCAAGGAGCTGGGCGACAGCTCGGCGCAGCGGATCAGCACCGGCGCCGCCGAGGCGCGCGACGACGTCGTCCTCCCCACGCCGACCGGGACGTTCGCCGGGTTCTGCAAGGGCGGCCAGACCCTCGCCCGCGCGGGCCAGCTCGGCCGCTCGCTCCTCCCCGCCGATGGCGCCAAGGAGGCGCTCGACGTCCGCGTCCTCGGCGGGCTCGAGGTCGAGCTGCGCGAGTGCGCCGGCGACAAGGTCGTCTCCCCGACGACGCTCGTGCTCACCGGGGGCCACCACGCGCTCGGCGACGGCCCGTTCGACGCCCGTGTCGAGATGCCGCACGAGGCGATCGGCATGGGCAAGGTCATCGAGCTGATCGAGGGCACCGCGAGCGGGGAGCGGTGCCCGCTCCAGACCAACGCGACCGTCACCTGCACGCTGGGCTGGAAGGCGACGCTCACGCTGACGCGGACGAAGCGGCAGGACCTCGTGACGCCGCCGCCCCCGCCCGAGGACGACGTGGTCGTGGAGCCGCCTCCGCCGCCTCCCCCGCCTCCGCCTCCGCCGCCCCCGCCCCCGCCGGAACCCCTCGACGACCTGCTCCTCCCGCTCACGGGGAAGCTCACCGCGACGGGCGCGACGGTCACGATCGCCTGCCCGGGCGGGTGCTCGGGGACCGTGAAGGCGACGGCGCGCGGGAAGCGGCTCGCCGCGGCCCGGTTCGTCGCCCCCGCGGGGCGGCCGAAGCGGGTCAGGCTGCGCTTCCGTCGCCGCGGCGGCGCGGTGAAGGTCGTCGTCGCCGCCGGCGCTGAGCGGGCGACGCTGACGCTGCGCCGCTAGAGCAGGTCGAGCGCCGCGCCGACCACGGTCTCGGAGTCGATGCCGTGGTACGCGTAGAGCTCGGCGATGTCGCCCGACTGGCCGAACGCGGTCACACCGAGCGACGAGACGGGCACCCCGTGCACGCCGCCGAGGAAGGCGAGCGTGTGCGGGTGCCCGTCGAGCAGCGTCACGAGCGGCTTGGGCTCGGCGAACAGGCGGTCGAGGATCGCGTCGTCGCCGTCGCGCAGCCCGCGGCGCGCCTGGAGCGCGCGGAAGATCAGGTCGGGCGACGTGAGGACGACGACCTCGGCGTCGACCTCCTCCGCGGCCACGAGCGCCTCGGGCACGAGCGCGCCGACCGCGACGATCGTCACGCCGGCGCCGCCGCGCCGCAGCACGTAACCGCCGGCGAGCACGTCCGCGCGCCGCTCCTCGGAGGGCTCGCCGGCGAGCGCCTGGTCCACCGGCCGCGTCGAGAGGCGGAAGTACGAGGCGGTCCCGTCCGGCCGCCCGAGCCTCGACAGCGCGTGCAGGAACGTCCACTCGAAGTCCTGGCCGAACGCGGGCTCCCACGCGACGCAGCCCGGCTGCTCGATGCCGATCGACGGCGTGATGACCGACTGGTGCGCGCCGCCCTCCGGCCCGAGCGTCACGCCCGACGGCGTCCCGACGAGGATCGACTGCCCGCCCGCGTAGATCCCGAACGACCACGGCTCGTGCGCGCGCGTGACGAACGGGTCGTAGATCGTGCCGACGGGCAGGAGCGGCTGGCCGTCGCGCGACCACGTCGCGCCCAGCTCGCCGAGCAGGCCGACGAGGTTCACCTCCGCGATCCCGAGCTCGATGTGGCGCCCGTGGTCGGACTCCCGCCACTTCACGAGCGTGTCCGGGTCGTCGGCGAACCAGTCGATCCGCTCGCCGGGCGACCAGATCCCCGCGCGGTTGATCCAGCCGCCGAGGTTCGTCGACGAGGCGACGTCCGGCGACACGGTGACGACGCGCTCCGCGGCGTCCGGCGCCTCGTGGGCGAGGTCGACGAAGAAGCGACCGAACGCCTGCTGCGTCGACTCGGTGCCGGAGTGCCCGCGGCCGAACTGCACGGGCAGCGGCGGGGGCTCCGCGGGCGCCACCTCCTCGCGTTCCAGCTCGCCCGCGATCCGCTCGCACAGCTCCGCCTCCGGCGAGCCCGGCTCGAACGGCTGCCACGGGTCGGCCGGGTCGACGCCGAGCTTCGCGCCCAGCTCGGCGAACTGCGCCTTGCTCAGCAGCGCCGAGTGGTTCGACGGGTGGCCCTCGATCGGCAGCGACCAGCCCTTGATCGTGTAGGCGAACACGACGCTCGGCCGGTCGCGGTCCTCGTCGGCGGCGCGGAACCCCTCGAGCAGCGCGCCGAGGTCGTGGCCGCCCAGGTCGCGGAACGTCGCGAGCAGCGCCTCGTCGTCGAGGTCGCCGACGTCGACGCCGATGCGCTCCCGCAGCTCCGCGGCGTCCGCGCGCAGCAGGCGCTGGTACTCCTCGTTCGGCATCGCGTCGATGCGCTCGCGCAGCTCCGGACGCTCGCGCAGCCGCGCGCCGTACTTGACCATCTCCGTGTGCCACCCGGCCGCCTCGAACATGCTGGCCAGGCGGCCGGCGGCGATGTCCGGCACGACGCGGTCGAGCGACTGGCGGTTGAGGTCGACGACCCACAGGACCTCGCCGAGCTTCGGGACGGTCGGGTCCGCGATGGCCTCCCACACCGCCCCCTCGTCGAGCTCGGCGTCGCCGAGCAGCGCGATCTGGCGCCCTCCCACCGGGACGTCGAAGTGGCCGGCGACGTAGCGGTGGGCGATCGCGCCCCAGACGACGGCGGTCGCGCCGATGCCGACCGAGCCGGTGGAGTAGTCGACGGGGTCGGGGTCCTTCGAGCGGCTCGGGTAGGACTGGAGCCCGCCGAACTCGCGCAGCCGCGGCAGGTACGACGCGTCGAGCTTCCCGAGCAGGAAGTTGATCGCGTGGAGCACCGGCGAGGCGTGCGGCTTGACCGACACGCGGTCCGGCGCGCGCAGGAACGCGAACCACAGCGCGGTCATGAGCGACACCATCGACGCGCTCGACGCCTGATGGCCGCCGACCTTGATCCCCGACGGGTTCGGCCGCTCGCGGTTGGCGTGGTGGACGATCGCGGTCGCGAGCCAGAGCACGCGCCGCTGGACGCGGTCGAGGACCTCGAGGTCGGGGTCGGTCATTGCGGCGCGAGGCTACAAGCGCGAGGTACCTTTCGCGCCGTGCGCAGGCTGGCCGCGATGGTGCTCGCGCTCCTCGTGCTCCCGGCTCCGGCGGGCGCGCAGCAGAGCGACCCGAACTGCTTCACCGCCGACCCGCCGGCGGTGACGAAGCCGTCGCACCCGCTGCGGTTCGGCATCACGCCGCGGGCGGCGGGCAGCGTCGGCGGCTCGCAGGCCGGGGTGGCGCCCGAGGACGAGGGCAAGGCGCTCGCGGCGCTGCGCGACCTGCGCCCGGGCGGGCGCGCGCTCGTCATGCGGCTCAACCGGCTGTTCTGGGCCGACGGCGACGAGGGGATCGCCAAGTTCGCCGGCTACGTCGACCAGTATGCGGCCGCGGGCTTCCAGGTCGAGTCGCAGGTCCGCTACCACCCGCCGGAGGGCAAGGAGGGCGACATCGCGGCGTGGGAGCAGTACGTGCGCGCCGTCGCGCGCGAGCTGGGGAAGCGCCCCGCGCTGACCGCGCTCTCGATCACGAACGAGGCGAACTTCGACGGGTCGCAGAACACGTCGGACGGCGCCTACGAGGGCGTGATCGACGCGCTCGTGCGCGGGATCGTCGTCGCGCGCGAGGAGCTCGACGCGATGGGCCGCCGCGACGTCCAGCTCGGGTTCTCGATGATGTGGCGCTGGCGCCCCGACAGCGACCGGCGGTTCTGGGAGCAGATCGGCGCGAAGGCCGACGCCACCCCCGCGTTCCGCGGCGCGGTCGACTACGTGGGGCTCCAGGTCTACCCCGGCCTCGTGTGGCCGCCGATGAAGCGCCCGAACGTCACCGCCGGCGACGAGGTCGTCGAGGCGCTCACGCTCCTGCGCCACTGCTACATGCCGAAGGCCAAGCTCGGCTTCGAGGTCGACACGTGGGTCTCCGAGAACGGCTACGCGACGAACCTCGGGCGCACCGAGTCCGAGCAGGTCACCGACCTACAGACCACGCTCGACGCGGTCTCGAAGTGGTCGGGCGAGCTCGGGATCAGCGACTACCGCTACTTCAACCTGCGCGACAACGACTCCGACGGGCAGGACCTCTTCGCCGCGGTCGGCCTGCTGCGCGACGACTACAGCCGCAAGCCGGCGTTCGAGACCTTCGGCGGGCTCGTGTCGAAGCTGGGCACTGC
>DASZDF010000083.1:0-4123 GCA_035942275.1 Solirubrobacteraceae bacterium
CGAGGCGCGCAACGCCGGCAAGCCGATCGCGGACGCGCGCGGCGAGATGGCGATGGTCGCCGACACCTTCCGCTACTACGCCGGGATGCCGGAGCGGATCCTCGGCGACACGATCCCCGTGAGCGGCGGGCAGGCGTTCACGGTGCGCGAGCCGCTCGGCGTCGTCGCGCTGATCGTGCCGTGGAACTTCCCGCTGACGATCGCGTCGTGGAAGCTCGCTCCGGCGCTCGCTTGTGGGAATACGGTCGTCCTGAAGCCGGCGGAGCTGACGCCGCTGACGGCGCTGCGCTTCGAGGCGCTGGCTCTGGAGGCGGGGCTGCCCGAGGGGGTCGTCAACGTGGTCGTCGGGGCGGGCTCCGTCGTCGGTCGGCGGCTCGTGGAGCACCCGGACGTCGCGAAGGTCGCGTTCACCGGGTCGACGGAGGTCGGCCGCGGGATCGCGTCGGCGGCGGCCGGGACGATCAAGCGCGTGACGCTCGAGCTGGGCGGCAAGTCGGCGAACATCGTCTTCGCCGACGCCGACCTCGAGCGCGCGGCGGCCGCGGCGCCCGGCGCGGTGTTCGGCAACGCGGGGCAGGACTGCTGCGCGCGGTCGCGCATCCTGGTCGAGCACTCGGCGCTCGACCGCTTCATGGACTCGCTGGAGGAGCACGTCGAGGCGCTGCGGGTCGGCGATCCCCTCGACCCCGAGACGCAGATGGGCCCGCTCATCTCGTCCGCGCAGCGCGAGACGGTCGCGTCGTTCGTGCCGGCGGATGCGCCGGTGGCGATCCGCGGGTCCGCGCCCGACGGGCCCGGCTACTGGTTCCCGCCGACCGTCCTGTGCCCGGTGGGCCGCGACGAGCGGGCGGTGAGCGAGGAGATCTTCGGGCCCGTCGCGGCGGTCATCCCGTTCCGCACCGAGGCCGACGCGATCGAGATCGCCAACGACACGATCTACGGTTTGAGCGGTTCGGTGTGGACGCGCGACGGCGCGAAGGCGATGCGCGTCGCGCGCGCGGTGCAGGCGGGCAACCTGTCGGTCAACTCCAACACCTCGGTACGGGTCGCGACGCCGTTCGGCGGCTTCAAGCAGTCGGGCGTCGGGCGCGAGCTCGGCCCGCACGCGACCGACCACTACACCGAGGTCAAGACGATCTTCCTCTCGACGGAGGGGTGATGGGACGCCTCGACGGCAAGGTCTGCGTGATCACCGGGACGGCCTCCGGCATCGGGGCCGAGTCGGCCGCGCTCTTCCGCGCCGAGGGCGCGAGGGTGGTCGGCGCCGACCTGCACGAGTCCGCGGGCGTCGACCGGTCGCTGCGCGTGGACGTCGCGGACGAAGGCGCGGTCTCCGGGATGTACCGCGCGGTGCGGGAGGAGTACGGGCGGATCGACGTCCTCTTCAACAACGCGGGGATCTCGCCGCCCGACGACGTCTCGGTCCTCGACACGTCGGTCGAGGCGTGGGAGCGGGTGCAGGACGTCAACCTGCGCAGCGTGTTCCTGTGCTGCAAGCACGGGATCCCCCACCTGCTCGACAGCGGCGGCGGGTCGGTGATCAACACCGCGTCGTTCGTGGCGGTGATGGGGGCGGCGACCTCCCAGATTGCGTACACCGCCTCAAAGGGCGGCGTGCTCGCGCTGTCGCGCGAGCTGGGGGTGCAGTTCGCGCGGCGAGGTGTCAGGGTGAACGCTCTATGTCCCGGTCCGGTGGACACGCCGCTGCTGCGCGAGCTGTACGCGAAGGATCAGGAGGCGGCCGAGCGGCGCCTCGTGCACGTCCCGATGGGGCGCTTCGCGACCGCGCGGGAGATCGCCAACGGCGCGCTGTTTCTCGCCTCCGACGAGTCGTCGTTCGTGACGGCGTCGACGTTCCTCGTCGACGGCGGGCTCTCCGGCGCGTACGTCACGCCGCTTGCCGGCGAGTAGTCGCAAAACGCGTCACACTTCGCGCGCGTCGCACGTTCTCCCCTTCGATCAGGCACTTCGGTGCATTCGTAGAAGCAGGGGGGAACTCTCATGCGTATCCGCAGCAAGGCGGGCCTCGGGCTCGTCACGATCGTCGCCGCCTTCGGCGCCATGACCTCTGTCGCCTCGGCGCAGTGGCAGATCGACTCGAACATCGACCCGGCCGACCCCGTGAAGCTCTGTCGTGAGGCGCAGGTCAGCGCCGAGTGGCAGGTGCTCTGCGTCGAGGTCGGTACCGGCAAGCGCATCGGCTACGGCGCGACGGTCGCGCCCTGGGTGCAGATCACGTGCGGCGGCACCGTCGTGAACTGCTTCATCCCGCGCGCCGGCGTCGGGACGACCGGCTTCATGGCCAACCCGTACTTCCCGGCGCCCGAGCTGCGGCCCGGCGGCACGGTCTACCACCCGGGCGGCGTGGTCGGCACCGCGTACGCGGACGGCTCGTCGGCCGAGATCTCGATCCCGAACTTCTGCGTCGGCGATCCGGACCAGTGCCCGGGCGGCGGCGACGGGATCCGCGTGCCGCTCGACCTCAGTGACGTCATCGGCGGCACCAGCACCGACTGACCCACGTGACCGCGGGCCGGGGCTAGCCTCCGGCCCGCGCGTCATGTCCTGCCGGATCCTCCTCGCCGTCGTTGTCGCCCTCGTCGTCTGCGCGCCGGCGCGCGGCGCGGAGCTCGTCACGATCGACACGCCGTCGCGGCACGTCGACCCGGCGCAGGTCGAGTTCAACGGCGCCGACCACCCGCGCGTGCTGCGCGCGAACGTCCTGCTGCCGGACGGCTACGACGGCTCGCGCCGCTTCCCCGTCCTCTTCCTGCTGCACGGGCTCGGCGACTCGTTCGCGACGTGGGCCGGGCCCTCCGGGCAGGTCTCGGAGATCGCGCGCGGCTTCCCGGCGATCGTCGTCATGCCCGAGGCCGCGCGGGGGTTCTACTCCTCGTGGTGGAACGACGGGCGGCGTGGCGAGCCTGGGTGGGAGCGGTTCTTCCTGGACGAGCTGGTGCCGCTGGTCGAGGAGCGCTTCCGCGTGCTGCCGGGGCGGCGCTGGCATGCCGTGGCCGGGCTGTCGATGGGCGGGATGGGGTCGACGTTCCTCGCGTCGCAGCTGCCGGGCTACTTCGGCAGCGTGGCGACGTTCAGTGGGTTCGTCGGGCACCAGCGGCCGGAGATCCCGGCGGGGCTGCGCGCGTACGGCGGCGTCGACTACGAGCGGATCTTCGGCCCGGTCGACGGGTTCTACGCGACCGGGCACAACCCGGCGCGGCTGACCGACAACCTGCGCTGGACGCGGCTGTTCGTGACGGTCGGCGACGGGACACCCGCGCCGGGCGTGGAGAGCTCGCCGCCCGCGATCGCCGGCGGCGGGGTCGCGGAGGCCGAGCTGCGCGCGCAGAACGACGAGATGGTGGCCGCGGCGCGCGCCTCGGGGGTCGACGTCGACTACCGCCCGAAGCAGGGCGTGCACGACTGGCCGTACTGGCGGGCCGCGCTGCGCGAGACGATCGCGTGGGACCCCTTCGCTGCGGTCCCGGAGGCGCCGGCGTCGTGGACGTACCGGACGGTTGCCCAGAGCGGCGAGGCGTGGGGCCTGCGGTACCGCTTCGAGGAGCCGCCGGACGCGGTGGTCACACTGGCGCAGGACGGCGGGCGGGTGCGCGGCGACGGGCGGGGGCGCGTCGAGGTGCGGAACTCCGGCGGGTGCGGTTTCACCACGACCCTCCCCTTCGACCGGCCGCTGCCGCCGGAGACCTGTCCCCTGCAGCTCGCCGTCTCCCCTTCGCGCGCCGTCCGCGGCCGCCGCACGCGCTTCCGCTTCCTCGTCACGTTCGAGGGCGAGCCGGTCGCGGGAGCGCGGGTCTTCCTGGGTCGCACGACCGCCCGCACCGGCGCCGACGGCCGCGCGACGATCCGCTTCGCGCTGCGCGGCCGCGCCCCGCTGCGCCGCCCGAGCGCGTGGGTGCCGGGCCGCCAACCGGGCAGGGCGACGATCCGGGTCGTACGTCAGCGCAGGACGCGCGCCTCGTAGCCCGCGGCGCGGATCGCCTCGAGGACCGCCGCGGCGTGGTCGCGGCCGCGGGTCTCGAGCACGAGCTGGACGGCCGTCTCGCGGACGTGGAGGTCGAGCCCCTCTCTCACGTGCTGGACCTCGATGAGGTTCGCCCCCTGC
>DASZDF010000084.1:0-5132 GCA_035942275.1 Solirubrobacteraceae bacterium
CATGTCGCCCTGACCGAGCAGCGACTCGGCCCAGTTGACGTCGAGGATGACCCGCGAGTCCGTCTGCGAGGAGACCGCGAACGCGATGCGCGACGGGACGTTGGCCTTGATCATCCCGGTGATCACGTCGACGCGGGGCGACTGCGTGGCCAGCACGAGGTGGATGCCGACCGCGCGCGCCTTCTGCGCGAGGCGGATGATCGAGTCCTCGACGTCGGCCGGCGCGACCATCATCAGGTCGGCGAGCTCGTCGATGATGCAGAGGATGTACGGCAGCGGCGCGTCGCCGTGCTTCTCGCGGTACCGGTTCAGCTCGATCAGGCTCCGCGTCCGCGCCAGCGACATGCGGCTGTAGCGGTCCTCCATCTCCTTGACGAGGTTCTGGAGCGCGTTGGCGGCCATCCGCGGGCTCGTGATGACCGGCGTGAGCAGGTGCGGGACGCCCTCGTAGTGGTTGAGCTCGACCTGCTTGGGGTCGACGAGCACGAGGCGCAGATCGTGCGGCGTCGCGTTGAGCAGGACGCTCGAGAGCATCGCGTTCACGCACGCGGACTTGCCGGCGCCGGTCGTGCCCGCGACGAGGAGGTGCGGCATCTTGGCGAGGTCGGCGCCGACGGCCTTGCCGGAGACGTCCTTGCCGAGCCAGACGGTCAGCGGGGACCAGTCGCGCGGCGGCGCGGTGAAGACGTCGCCGAGGTGGACGAGCCGGCGGCGGAGGTTCGGCACCTCGACGCCGACCGCGGTCTTGCCGGGGACGGGCGCGAGGATCCGGATGTCGGTCGCCGCGAGCGCGTACGCGAGGTCGTCCTTGAGCTGGGAGACCTTGCTCATCTTGATCCCGGGCGCGAGGCGCAGCTCGTAGCGCGTGATGTGCGGGCCGCTGACCGTGCCGATGACCTTCGCCTCGACGCCGAAGTGGCCGAGCGCCTCGACGAGGTTCCTCGCGGTCTCCGCCTGGCCCGCGGTGTCGGGCTTGGCCTGCTCGGCCGAGGAGCGGGTGAGCACCGCGGCGCCGGGCAGGCGCCACTCGAAATCGGCGCTCTCCGTGACCGAGGGGCGGTAACGGCCCTGCGGCGTCAAGTCGTCCTCGGTGACTTCGATCGCCCGCGTGGCGGCGTTGACCTCCTCCGTCGACGGCTCGCCGTCCTCCTCGGGCGGGATCGGGTCGTCGGGAAGCGGCTCGGGCTCCGGCTCGAACAGCTCGGGGAACCGCTCCTGGGGATCGTCGACGATGCGCGCGATGCGGGGCTCGTCGTACACGGGCTCCGGGGGGCGGACGCGCGCGGGGCGCTTCGCCGGCTTGAGGGAGCGCGTCGTGTCGGCGACGGTCGTGCTCGTCGCCTTGACGACGCCGGCGATCGAGGCTCCGGTCAGGAGCAGCAGGGCGGCGAGGAAGAAGAAGATCGCGAGGACGTCGACGCCGAAGCTGCCGACGAGCGTCGAGACGCCGTCCTTCACCAGCTCCCCGACCTCGCCTCCCCTGTCGGCCCCGAGCCACAGCAGGCCGGCGGCGAGGAGGCACAGGCCGCCGCTGCGAAACGGCCGGACGCTCGGCAGCACCGGGCGCAGGACGAGGATCGCGCCGATCGCGGCCAGCGCGACCGGGACGGCGTACGCGATGTCGCCCATCACCCACGTCAGCCCCTCGACGGCGTTCTCGCCGAGGTTCCCGCCGTCGCGCCCGCGATAGAGGACGAAGCCCAGGAAGACGGAGAAGGCGACGCAGCCCAGGCCCATCAGGTCCCAGTGACGCTGCTCGAGCTTCGGGATGCCCGAGCGGCGCGCGCGCTTGCGCTTCTTGGGCGGGGGCTTCTTGCGGGTGGGCATGGCGGCCTGCCACCCTTCGACGCCGGAGGCGTTCATCCTGCCCAAAGGTGGGGCGATTACGCTGTCCGGCCGATCATGAGCGCCTACACCAGAGAGCCCCGGGTGCTCGTCGTCGAGGACGACGAGGACATCGCGCTGGCGCTGCAGCGCTCGCTGCGCATGGAGGGCTACGAGGTGCGGATCGCAGGCGACGGCGAGGTGGCGCTCGACACGGTCGGCGCGTTCCACCCGGACCTCGTCGTGCTCGACCTCGGGCTGCCCAAGATCGACGGGATCGAGGTCGCGCGACGGCTGCGGGCGGGGGGCGACGTCCCGATCCTCATGCTGACCGCGCGCGACGGGCTCGAGGCCCGCGTCGAGGGCCTGGACTCCGGCGCCGACGACTACCTGGTCAAGCCGTTCGAGCGCCAGGAGCTGCTCGCCCGGCTGCGCGCGCTGCTGCGCCGCCGCCCGCCCCGCGGGTCGGCGTCGATGGCGGTCGGCGACCTGACCCTCAACCCCGACACCCACGAGGTCCACCGGGGCGAGCGCTCCATCGAGCTGACGCAGCGCGAGTTCGAGCTGCTCGAGTACCTGATGCGCAACGAGCGGATCGTCGTGCCCCGGCAGCGCCTCCTCGAAGAGGTATGGGGCTACGATCCGTTCGCGACGACCAACACGATCGAGGTCTTCGTATCCAATCTCCGCAGGAAGCTGGAGGCGGGCGGTGAGCCCAGGCTCCTCCATACGATCCGCGGCGCGGGCTACGTACTCCGCGCATAGGCGCATCCCGATCCGCTGGCGGCTGGCCGGCGGCTCGGCGCTCCTGACGCTGACGATCCTCTGCGGTTTCGCGATCACCGTCGGCGCGCTGACGTCGCAGCGGATCTACGACGACTTCGAGCAGGACGTCAAGGACGCCGCCGACGACCTGCGCGACGACGTCGAGATCAAGCTGCTGCCGCCGGAGGACCGGATCCGGTTCCGCCCGAACCTCAACACGGTCGTCCTCGGGGAGGATGCCGCGGCGCGGCTCATCGGGCTCGAGAGCGGCGTGGTGATCCGCCAGACCGAGCGCGGGCGGAGCCTGGGCCCGCCGTTCCCGACCTCGACCGAGTACCGCGGGTGGATCGTCGAGAACCGGCCGGTGCGCAGCCCGCAGGGCCTCGAGCCGATGGTCATCCAGTACGGAGAGCCCAAGGCCAGCGTCGAGCCGACCGTCCGCCGGGTGCGCCTGTTCCTCGTCGGCGGCGTCATCGGCGGGACGGTCCTCGCGCTCCTGGCCGGGCTCATGGTCGCGCGCCGGGCGATGTCGCCGATCGCGGCGCTGACCTCGACCGCGCGCAACATCGCGCGCACCCGCGACCCCGGCGAGCGCATCCCCGAGCCGGAGGTGGACGACGAGGTCGCCGAGCTGGCGCGCACGCTCGACGGCATGCTGCGGGCGCTCGACAGCGCGCGCGACGAGCAGGACGCGATGCTCCAGCGCCAGCGCGAGTTCGTCGCCGACGCCTCGCACGAGCTCCGCACGCCGCTGACGAGCGTTCTGGCCAACCTGGAGTTCCTCGCCGAGACGCTCGAAGGCGAGCAGGCCGACGCGGCGACGTCGGCGCTGCGCTCGTCGAAGCGGATGCGGCGCCTGGTGCAGGACCTGTTGCTGCTCGCCCGCGCCGACGCGCAGCGCGTCGCGCCGCACGCGCCGCTCGACCTCGGCCGCGTGGTGGTCGAGGCGGCGTCCGAGCTCGAGCCGGTCGCGGACGGGCACACGATCACGGTCGACGCGCCGCCGGTGATGGTCGACGGCGCGCGCGACGAGCTGCACCGGCTGGTGCTGAACCTCATGGAGAACGCGGTGCGGCACACACCGCGCGGCACCTCCGTGCACGTGCGCGCGAGCCGGGACGGCGACCGCGTCATGGTCGTCGTCGAGGACGACGGTCCGGGCATCCCGCCGGACCTCCGCGACCGCGCCTTCGAGCGCTTCGTGCGCGGCTCGGGCGACCGCGGCGGGTCGTTCGGGCTGGGCCTGTCGATCGTGCGCGCGGTGGCGGAGTCCCACGGCGGGACGGTCGAGCTGGCCGACGGCGGCGGCCGCCCCGGGACCCGCTTCGTCGTGTCGCTGCCGGCCGCGGCCACGCGCGCGCCGGCCTCGTTGCTGGGCGCGCCCGCGCGAAGCTGAGCGCGGGAGCGGCACGATCACCGATCCGCAGGACCTCTCGGTGCCGTGAGCGCCCGCGAGCTTCAGCGGCGGTTCGTGCTGCTGCGGGCGCTGCGCTGGCTCCCGCTCGGCCTCGCGCTGCCGTTCCTCATCCTCCTCCCCCAGGACCGCGGCCTCGGCCTCGCCGAGATCGGGCTCGTGTTCGGCGTTCACAGCGCGGTGGCGATCGTCCTCGAGGTCCCCAGCGGCGGGCTCGCCGACGCCATCGGCCGCCGGACGACGCTGCTGCTCGGCGGGGGCATCACCGTGGCGGCGCTCGCCGCGTACGCGATCGCCACGGCGCTGCCGGCGTTCATGGCCGCCGCGGCGGGCATCGCCACCGGCCGCGCGCTGCTGTCCGGCGCGCTCGAGGCGTGGTTCGTCGACGCGCTGCGGCTGATCGACCCGGAGGCCGTCCTGCACGGGCCGCTCGCCGCGGGCAGCACCGCCGAGGGCATCGGCAGCGGGACCGGCGCGGCGATCGGCGGGTTCCTGCCGCTCCTCGCGACCGGCCTGCCGGAGGGCGGCGACGCGACGCTCGTCCAGCTCTCCGCGCCGCTCCTCGGCGCCGCCGCCGCGGCCGTCGTCTACGTCCTCGCCGTCCTGCGCTACGTCGACGAGCCGCCGCGGGTCCGGGCGGCCACGTGGCGCGACGCGCTGCGCGACACCGCCATCATCACGCGCGCCGGCGTCAGCGCGGCCGGGCGCTCGCGCAACGTCCGCATCATCCTCACGCTCGCGCTGGCGGTCGGGATCGTCATGTCGATCACCGAGGTCCTCTGGCCGCCGCGGCTCGAGGACCTCGTCGGTCGCGACGCCTCGGACTTCGCGCCGCTCTTCGGCCTGCTGACCGCCGCCGGCATGCTCGCCTACTCCGCCGGCTCGGCCTCCAGCACGCGGATCGCGCGCCGCCTGGACAAGCGCAGGTCGTACGCGGGCTCGTAAGTCGTGCTGGCGGTCGCGCTCGGGCTGCTCGCGATCGCCGCGTCTCCCGTCCTGTTCTGCGCGGTCTACCTCCTGTACTTCTGGTCGCTTGGCGTCGCCGACCCGCTGCACTTCGAGATCCTCCACGATGCGATCGACAGCTCCACTCGCGCGACGGTCACGTCGGCCGAGGGCCTCGCCGGCC
>DASZDF010000085.1:0-4869 GCA_035942275.1 Solirubrobacteraceae bacterium
TTCCCGGGCTGCTTCGGCTGCGGCCCCGACCACCCGGACGGCCTCCACTGCCTCCCCGGCGAGGCGGGCGGCGGCGTGTGGGCGGTCGCATGGACGGCGCGCGAGACCGACGCGCCGTTCGTCTGGTCCGCGCTCGACTGCTCGAGCTGCGGGCCGGTCGTCCCGGCCCGTGGCGGGCGGCCGCACGTCCTCGGGCGGATCGCGGCCGAGGTGCGCGAGGAGGTGCGCCCGGCGGAGCCCCACGTCGTCGTGTCGTGGGCGCTCGGCGCGGAGGGCCGGCGCAAGCACTCCGCGTCCGCGATCCTCGGGCCGCGCGGCGACGCCGTCGCCGTCGCGCGGGCCACCTGGTTCGCGCTCTAGCCCTCGGTCGAGGCCTCCATCTGCTGGAAGCGCTCGCGGTAGCCCTCGATCTCGGTCGTGCTCTCGCCGGCGGTCAGGCGGACGACGCCGATGTCGGCGTCCGCGCGGGCGCACGCCTCGGAGAGCAGCGTCGCCCCGGCCGCCATCGCCGCGAAGCGCGTCGCGGCGAAGACGGGGAAGGTGATCTCGAGCCAGCCGCCGTCCGTGCGCTGGCACTGGACGGGGTAGGGCTCCGTGTCGTCGGTCGCGTAGCGCAGCACCGCGTCGAAGATCGCGTCGCCGCGGGCGTCGCCGGCGGGGTCGGGGTTCCGGATCTCGAGCTCTGCCTCGACGATCCAGAGGTGGTGGAAGCGCGGCATGCCGACAGCGTACGGTGCCCGCACGGACGCCGCGACAGCGTCCGGGGCGCCGGCACCGAGCCGCCGCTCCCGCCGGTATCGTCGCCGCCCGTGGAGACCCTGAGGACCGCGCGCGGCTACGCCGAGGCGATCGGGCGCCTCGCCGCCGAGCCGCGCGTCCTGCTGCCGTTCCTGCGCGGGGGCGGCACGTTCCTCGACGAGCCGCGGCCGCCGATGCCCGACGGCCACGTGCAGGAGGTCGCCGGCAGCGGGCACCTCTTCTGGCGCGACACCGGCCCGCCGCCGGACCGCCGCCGCGCGAGGGGGACGATCCTGTTGCTGCACGGCTGGATGGTCCCGTCCGACCCGCACTGGTTCCGCACGTGGCGGCTGCTCCAGGTCGACGGCTGGCGGGTGATCGCGCTCGACGCGCGCGGCCACGGCCGCGGGACGCGACCGATGACGCCGTTCCGCCTCGACGACTGCGCGGAGGACGCCGCGGCGCTCATCCGCCACCTCGACCCCGGCCCGGTCGTCGCCGTCGGCTACTCGATGGGCGGCGCGATCGCGCAGATCCTCGCGCTGCGCCACCCCGAGCTGCTGCGCGGCGTCGTCCTCTGCGCGACCAGCTCGGAGTTCCGCTCGAGCCCGATCATGCAGGCCATCTGGTACTCGATGAGCTTCTTCCAGCTCTGGCTGCGGCTCGCGCCGAAGTGGACGTGGGAGCTGTTCGTCGAGCAACTCGCGCAGGGCGACCCGGCGACGACGGCGTGGGTGGTGGGCGAGCTGCGGCGCGGGGCGCCGGAGGACGTCGCGGAGGCCGGGCGCGACATCGGCCGCTTCGACAGCCGCGCGTGGATCGCGGACGTCACGGTCCCGGCCGCCGTCGTCGTCTGCACGATGGACCTCCTCGTCCCGCCGACCATGCAGCGCGCGCTGGCCGAGCGGCTCGGCGCGCCGACGGTGGAGATCCAGTCCGACCACCTCGCGCCGGGCACGACGCCGCGGCGCTTCCACCGCGGCCTCAGCCAGGCGCTCGACCTCGTCGAGCCGGCCGACGAGCTGTCGCTGCGCAAGGCTGCCCGCCGGGCGGCGGGCGGCTGACTCAGATCGGGCCGACTCTGCCGATCCGGCGGACCTTCCCGCAGGTGCGGTAGCGCCGGGTGCCGGAGATCGAACGGCCGCGGACGGTCGTGGCGACGATCTTCAGCGCGTAGCGCCCGCGCGGCAGCCCGCGCAGGTCGACCGTCGACGTCAGCCGCCCGTTGCGCTTGACGACGTTCAGCTTCTTGCGGTTCAGCGTGATGACGGCTGCCTTGAGCGCGTCACCCGGCGGCTCCTTCAGCCGGATCGCGAACTTCCGCCGGCTCGCGCAGCCCTTCGTCTCCTTCGGCAGCGTCACGATGTCGCTCAGCTTCGGCGGGGTGCTCGGCAGCGGTGAGACGAACTCGGAGTCGCGGCACCCGTCGTTCGTGTCGGTGTTGCTGCCGTCCTCGGCGATCTTCGGCTGGAGCTCGGGGGTCTCGGGCTTGGAGAAGCAGACGCGCAGGAACGTCTGGCCGCCCCGGTTGAGCACGCGGTACGCGGTGTTGCCGCGGTCGATGAACGAGCAGTCCGACGTCTGGAAGTACTGGTGCTTGCCCCAGTAGGAGCCGTCGCCCTGGAGCCGGATGTCGGTCCAGATCTGCTCGCCGGTCTCGTGGACGCACTCGGAGAGCTGCGTGGGGCGCACGACGGTGCCGACGAAGGCGTCGCCCTGGCGGTCGACGGCGATCTGGCCGCCGCTGAAGGTCCACACGCCTTCCATCTGGCTGGTCTGGGCGGCCGCCGGGGCGGCGGCGAGGAGGGTGAGCGCGAGGGCGCAGAGCGCCGTGCGGAGGCAGAGGGGGGTCACGTCAGGATCGTATGCCCGATTCGGCGATTCCCGAAAAGGGTCCGCGCGGGCGGCCGGACATCGTGGGCAGCCCGTACGATGAGCCGGTGAGCGGAGAGAGCGCGTACCGGCAGGCCGGCGTCGACTACGACGTCCTCGACGAGGCCAAGCGCGCGGCGCTCGCCCAGGCCGTCGCGACGTCGCCGCTGCTCGAGCGCCGGGGCGGCCGCGCCCTCGACGCCTCCCGCGGGCAGCCGGCCTTCGTGTTCTCGCTGGGCGACACGAACCTCGCGTTCGTGCTCGAGACGCTCGGGACGAAGTCGATCATCGCGCGCCAGTACGAGGAGCTGACGGGTGAGAGCCGCTTCGACGCGATCGCCTACGACACGGTCGCCGCGATCGTCAACGACCTCTGCTGCGTCGGGGCGGCGCCGCTCGTCGTCAACGCCTACTACGCCACGGGCTCCGGCGACTGGTACGCCGGCGAGCGGGCCAACGACCTGCGCGACGGGTGGCGGCGCGCGTGCGAGGCCGCGGGAGCGACGTGGGGCGGCGGCGAGTCGCCGACGCTCCCGGGGCTGATCGACGAGAAGGAGATCGAGCTGGCCGGCGCGGCGGTCGGCGTCGTGCCCGACGGCGTCGAGCCGGTCCTCGGGCAGTCGCTGGCGCCCGGCGACGCGATCGTCCTCGTCGCGAGCGCCGGACTGCACGCCAACGGGGCGTCGCTGGCGCGGAAGGTGGCGTCGGGACTGCCGGACGGGCTGCTGACGCCGCTCGCCGACGGCCGGCCGTTCGGGGAGGCGCTGCTCGACCCGACCGTCGTCTACGCCGAGCTCGTCGCGCGCGTGCTCGCCGCGGGGGTCTCGGTCTCGTACCTCTCGCACATCACCGGTCACGGGTTCCTCAAGCTGATGCGCTCCGGCTCGGACTTCACCTACCGCATGCGGTCGCTGCCGCCGGTGCCGCCCGTGCTCGCGTTCCTCGCCGAGCAGGCGGGGCTGTCGGACCGCGCGGCGTACACGACGCTCAACATGGGCGCGGGCTTCGCCGTCTACTGCCGGGCCGGCGATGCCGACGCGGTGGTGCGCGAGGCGCGCGCGCTGGGGATGGAGGCGCTGGTGGCCGGGAACGTCGAGGAGGGGCCGCGGCGGGTCGTCATCGAGCCGATCGACGTCGTGCTCGAGGGCGAGGAGATGGTGCTGCACCTCGAGCAGGGATGAGCGGCGAGGGCGACGCCGCGCCGCGGCGCTGGTCGAAGCTCTCGGGCGCGCTGCGGCGGGCCGACGGCCACCCCGCGGTGCTGCGCGCGCTCGACGCGGCGCGGGAGTGGCTGCCCGGCGACGAGCGCTTCGGCGACGAGCTGTCGACGGCGGGCGGAAGGCCCGCGGAGATCGTCGCGCGCCACCTGACCGAGCTGCGCGACACGCGCCAGAGCGCGGCTCGCGAGGCGGGCCTCGCGGCGCTCCAGCTCTGGCAGGCCGCGTCGGAGAAGACGGGGCGGGGGAAGGGCCACGAGCCCGCCGCGATCATGTTCACCGACCTCGTCGGCTTCTCGTCGTGGGTGCTGGACGTGGGCGACGAGGCGGCGCTCGACCTGCTGCGGGCGGTCAGCGGCGTGGTCGAGCCGGCGATCCGCGACCACGACGGGCGGCTCGTCAAGCGGCTGGGGGACGGGCACATGGCCGTCTTCGCGTCGGCGCAGGACGCGATCGGCGCCGGGCTGGCGATGCAGGAGGGACTCGCCGAGGTCGAGGTCTGCGGGCACCGCCCCCAGCTCCGCGCGGGCGTCCACGTCGGCCGCCCGCGGCGGATGGGCGGCGACTACCTCGGCGCCGACGTCAACATCGCGGCGCGGATCACCGACGCGGCGAAGGGCGGCGAGCTGCTCGTCTCGGACGCCGTCGTGGAGCAGACCGACTGCACCGGGTTCGAGCTGAAGAAGCGACGCTGGTTCCGGGCGAAGGGCGCGCCGCGCGAGCTGCAGGTGTACTCGCTGCAGCGCGCCGCCTAGCCCGTCACTCCACCGGGGCGTCCTCGACCGCGGGCATGGCGGCCAGCACGCGGTCGAGGAACGGCCCGACCTCGGGCCAGTCGGCCTCGGGCACCTCGACCTGGCAGCCGCCGCCGCGCGTCGCCGGGCCGAGCTTCAGCGCGTAGCGGCCCTTGCGGTCGGGCCCGTCGACCGACATGTCGAGGTTCAGCACGTGGAAGCGGATGCTCTCCGCTCCGGGGAAGCCGAACACCTCCACGACGCGCCCGTCGAAGGTGAGCAGGATGTCGTCGGCCCAGACCTCGTCG
>DASZDF010000086.1:0-2230 GCA_035942275.1 Solirubrobacteraceae bacterium
GCCTCCGAGTGGGCGCTTCGACGAGGACGGCGAGCGGGCGGAGACGCAGCCCGTCCATCCGCAGTGCGTCGAGCCGCACCGGAATGCTCGCTGGGCCGCCGAGGGCGCGGCGCGGGTCAACCTGTACCGCGAGGGCGAGGACGGGCCGCTCGCGGGCTGAACGCGTCAGGCGAGGAGCTTCGCGAGGCGGGCCGCCTCGACGTTCCCACCCGAGAGCGTGACCCCGACCCGCGCGCCCGGCTCGAACGCCACGCGCCCGCTGAGCACCGCCGCCAGCGCGCTCGCTCCGCTGGGCTCGACCACGACCTTCGCGCGCTCGAAGAGCAGACGCAGAGCGCTCACGATCTCCGCATCCGGCACGCCGACGACCTCGTCGACGTGCGACGCCATCACCGCGTGGTTGCGACGGCCGACGTTCGCCGTCTGCTGCCCGTCGGCGAGCGTCGCCGGCACCGGCACCTTCACCGGCCCGCCGCTCGCCAGCGCCGAGCGTGCCGCCGGCCGCTCCTCCGGCTCGACGCCGACGACGCGCGTCCCGGGGCTCATCGCCTTCGCCGCGAGCGCGCAGCCCGAGATGAGCCCGCCGCCGCCGACGCACACGACCAGCACGTCGAGCTCGCCGGCCTCCTCCAGCAGCTCCATCCCGACGGTGCCCTGGCCGGCGATGACGCGCTCGTCGTCGTACGCGTGGACGACGTGCCGTCCGGTCTCGGCGGCGGCAGCGGCGAGGAGCTCGTCGCGGTCCTCCGCGTAGCGGTCGAACGTCCGGACCTCGGCGCCGTACGCCTCGGTCGCCGCGCGCTTGCCGGGCGGCGCGTCGAGCGGCATCAGGATGAGCGCGCTCGTCCCCGCGAGCTGCGCGGCCAGCGCGACGGCCTGCGCGTGGTTGCCCGACGAGATCGTCACGACGCCGCGCCGCAGCACGTCGTCGTCCAGCGACGACACGTGGTTGTACGCGCCGCGGATCTTGAAGCTGCCCGTGCGCTGGAAGCACTCCGCCTTCAACGATAGTCGCGCGCCCGCGACCGCGTCGAGCGACCTCGACGTCAAAACGGGCGTCCGGCGCGCGACGCCCTCGAGCGTCCGCGCGGCGCGGGCGACGTCGTCGAAGGTCGACGTCGTCACTTCACGACGCGGTACCGGAGGTGCGTGACCGCCGGCGACTCGATCACCCGCGCCGGCTCGAGCTGCACGGCGCCCGGCGCGATGCCGTCGAACAGCCGCGCGCCGCCGCCCAGGAACACCGGCACGACGTGGATCTGCAGCTCGTCGGCGAGTCCGGCGGCCAGGTACTGCTGGATCGCCGTCGCGCCGCCGGCAATGTGGACGTCCTTCTCCCCCGCCGCCGCCCGCGCCTGCTCGAGCGCCGACTCGACGCCCTCGGTCACGAACGTGAACGTCGTCGCGCCGAGCGTCAGCGGCTCGCGCGCGTGGTGGGTGAGGACGAAGACCGGATGCCCGAATGGCGGCTCGTCGCCCCACCAGCCGTTCGCGCGCGGGTCCTCCTCCCACGCGCCGGGGCCGTGCCCGCCGCTGAACATCCGCCGCCCCATGATCGTGGCGCCGGTGCGGGACCGGATCTCCTCGATCACGTCCGAGTCCGCGCTCTGCTCGCCGCCCGACAGGCCGTGCGACTCGCGCCACGCCAGCGCGGAGAACGCCCATTCGTGCAGCCCCTCGCCGCCGCGGCCGAGCGGCTCCTCGAGCGTGGCGTCGGGCCCCGCGGCGTAGCCGTCGAGCGAGACCGAGATGTCGGCGATCACGTTGTTGGTCATGTCAATGGGACCCCGCCTTCGGCTCAGACTCATCGGGGTCGAACGGCAGGACGCGCGCGAGCTCCGTCCGCGTCCGGACCCCAAGCTTGGCGTAGATACGCGAGAGGTTGTTCTCGACCGTCTTCGTCGAGAGGTAGAGCGCGCTCGCGACCTCCTTGTTCGACCTCCCGCGCGCGACGAGCTCCGCGATGCTGCGCTCGCGCGCCGACAGCTCGTCCGTGCCGCCGCCGGAAGCGCGCAGCGTGCCCGCCGAAACCCGCGCGCCGATGGCCCGCAGCTCGCGCGCCGCCTCGGCAGCGAGGCCGGGCGCGACCGCGCGCGTCGCGTCCGCGACCACGCGCTCGAGCGCGGAGGCGGCCTGCGTGCGATCCCCGGCCGCCGCTGCGGCGCGGCCGACCACGATCCGCGCCCGGGCCGCGTCCAGGCGCAGCTCGCCCTCCTCGGCCCCCGCGAGC
>DASZDF010000087.1:0-1943 GCA_035942275.1 Solirubrobacteraceae bacterium
CGCGTCCCGGGTCTGGCGCGTGAACGGGCCGCGGTAGCGGAACTCCTCGCGGAGCCAGCGCGCCCACTCGGCCGCGTTGCGCTCGATCGACTCGGCGACGAGCTCGCGCTCGGCGTCGGACTGCGCGCGGACGAGGCGCTCGGCGTTGCGCCAGACGCCCTCGCGCCAGCTCGCGATGATCTGGAACAGGGCCAGCTCGTCGGCCTTCGTGCCGGGCGCGTCGTACATCGCGAGCTCGGGGTCGTCCCACTCGATCGCCTGCGCGATGACGTCGTCGTAGGCGGTGTTGAGCAGCTCGTTGAACTTGTCGTGGTCCGCCTTCCGGCTGCGGCCCTGCTCGTCGACGAGCCCGAGCCCGGCGATCATGTAGGGCTGGTCGCGCTGGACGTGCGCGTTGATCCCGAGCATGAGGTTCCCGGCGCCCTGGACCTCCTTCCTGTCGGCGGCGTCGAACGCGACGAGCCAGGCCTCGGGGACCTTGTCGCGCTCGCCGCGCGCCCAGGCGTCCTCGGCGGCGAAGAAGAGCTCGGCGAAGATCGCGTCCTCGCGGGCGACGTACGTGTCGTCCTGGAAGTAGCCGGTCCCCGCGACGCCCTTGTAGAACTCGGTGACGACGCGGTAATTGCGCGGGAACAGGGCGTTGTCGCTGCACGCGGCGTCGTGGGCGGCGATCCTGCGGCGGAGCTCTCTGAGCGTGTGCTCGAGGCAGGCCGGCGAGCCGTCCTTGCAGATCTCGAACGTCGCCTCGGTGAACGGCGGAGCGAGGGCGGGGAGGAGCGCGGGCCAGTTGACGAGCGGCGGGTCCTCGGCGGGGGCGAGCGACGGCAGCGCCAGCACTATCAGCGCCACGAGCAGCGAGAACCTCGCGGTCCGCCCCGGTTGACAGAATCCCCCTCGTGGACACCGCCGCCGCACGATCGGTCGCTTCCGACTTCGCCCCCCGGCGCCAAGCATGGGAGGAGTCTTCCCTTTCTCCGCTCGCGGCACGCTCCTACCCGGCCGACCGCGTGGTGCCGGAGGACGAGTGCGGCCTGCGGACGCCGTTCCAGCGCGACCGCGACCGGATCGTCCACTCGAAGTCGTTCCGGCGCCTGAAGCACAAGACGCAGGTCTTCGTGGCGCCCGAGGGAGACCACTTCCGCACGCGCCTGACCCACACGCTCGAGGTCGCGCAGATCTCGCGGACGGTCGCGCGGGCGCTCGACCTCAACGAGGACCTCGTCGAGGCGATCGGGCTGGGGCACGACCTCGGGCACCCCCCGTTCGGGCACATCGGCGAGGCGGCGCTCGACGCGTGCCTGTCCGAGCGCTTCGGGCGCGGCTTCCGGCACTTCGAGCACTCGCTGCGGGTGGTCACCGTGCTCGAGCCGCTGAACCTGTGCGCCGACGTGCGCGACGGGATCCTCTGCCACTCGGGGCGGGCACCCATGCCCCGGACGCTCGAGGGGCGGATCGTGCGGCTCGTCGATCGCGTCGCCTACATCAACCACGACATCGACGACGCGCTGCGGGCGGGGGTGCTGGTCGAGTCCGACCTGCCGGCGGACGCGATCGCCCGCCTCGGGGCCGACGGCTCGTCGCGGATCGACCGGCTCGTGCACGACCTGGTCGAGCACTCCGCCGCCGCGGGGGACATCGTGCAGGGCGCCGAGGTCGGCTCGGCGATGTCGGAGCTGCGGCAGTTCATGTTCGACCGGGTATACCTCGCGCCGGCGGCGCGGCGCGAGGCGTCGAAGGTCGAGGGCGTGATCCGGGCGCTGTTCGCCTGGTACGTCGAGCATCCGGAGGTGCTGCCGCCGGGCGACGGCGACGTCGCACAGCGGGTCACGGACTACATCGCGGGGATGACCGATCGCTACGCGACCCGCGCGTTCACCGACATGGCGGTGCCGATCGGGTTCGTCGTCTGATGGCGGGCCGGTACACCGAGGACTCGATCGAGC
>DASZDF010000088.1:0-1800 GCA_035942275.1 Solirubrobacteraceae bacterium
CACGAGGTCGTCGAGCTCGCGTGCCGCGGCGGCGAGCCGCTCGTGGACGGCGATCGGCCCCGCGTGGTCGCGCACGGCGTCGGCGACGGCCCGCCGTGCTCGCTCCAGCCGCTTGCGGTAGGCCGCGGGGGTGACCTGTGCGACCTCGACCCCGACGCGGTCGGGCACGGCGAGGACCTCCCCGAGGAGGTAGAGCCGCCGCGCCTCGGGCGAGAGCCCGGTGAGCACGCCGACCGTGCACGCCAGGTGCAGGTCCTGCTCGACGAGCGACCACTCCGCCTCGGTCATCGGGTCGTGGTCGGAGACGAGCGCCGCCTCGGCGAGCTCGACCGCGAGCGTCGCCTCGTGCGGCGTCGCCGCGGCGCGCCGGAGCATGCTGCGCGTCGCCACCGCGTAGAGCCAGCCCGCGAAGCTGCCCTCCCAGCGGTACGTGCCGATCCGCGCGCAGGCGACGATGAGCGCCTCCTGCACCGCGTCCTCGACGTCGGCCGAGCGTCGCAGAAGGCGACGCGCGTGCCGGACGAGCAGCGGGCGCGCCCGGGCGCACACCTCCTCGAGCGCGGCCGCGTCGCCGCGCTGCGCGCGGGCGACGAGGCGATCGATGTCAGCAGACAGCGGCATCGCGGGAATGATGCACGTTCCACATCGCCCTGACCAGGTCGAGCGACTCGCCGAGCAGCGGGCGCAGGGACTCGAACGCCGCCGCGGTGGGCGCCAGGATCTGCACCCAGCTCATCCAGGCGTACACCGGGTGCGGCATCAGCTCGTCGAGGCGGGTCGGGTCGTAGCCCGCGAGCGAGACGACCGCGCCCTTGGCGGGCCGGGCGGGCGGCGCGCCGAACCGCCGCACGAAGCTCTCGGGCGCCATGCCGAACGCGAAGCGGTAGACGCCGTCGCGCGAGAGCCGCGCGGAGCTGTCGTTCGGCCCGTCGTGGTCCTTGATCGCGGCGAGGATGACCCCGAGCGGCGCGACGCCGCCCGGGTTGTAGAAGACCGCGTCCTCGCCGTAGTAGCGCTCGCGCCGCAGGGCAGGGTCGAGCGCGAGGAGGTCGCGCAGGATGGCCTCGGGCTCCAGTGCGGCGGCCACGTCAGGCCGCCCGCTCGCCGTGGACCATCAGCGTCGACTCCATGTCGATCAGCGAGAACATCGGGGCGCACGACTCCGACGTCATCGCCCGCTCGGCCGCGGTCTGCGCGTCCTCCATCGTCCTCCACCAGACCACGTCGATCCAGCGGTCGCCCTCGGCGTCGTACGAGAGGGCGCGCGAGACGAACCCGGGCTGCTGCTTCGCCCAGCTCGTCACGCCCTCGTCGGTCGCGAGGAGCTGCTCGCGGGTGACGCCCTCGTTCAGCTTGAACACGACGAGCTCGACGACGTTCGCTTCCGGTGTGGCCATGGGAGATCTCCTCCTGGTGGTCGGTGTCACCAGGTGAAGAGGCGCCGGCGGAGGCGAGTGTGACGCGGGGGAGGAGGGCGGGTGCGCTCGGGGCAGCGCCGGGGCGTCTCCGCCGCGGCTTTCGGTGAGCGCACCCGCCCACCGTGCGTCCATCAGGATGCCCTTCGAATGACCGCGAGTCACGTGCGACGTTGCCCCGCAACGCTCCGGCCGGGTAGGGGCCTTCGCAATGGATCGAACGAGAGCCCGAAAGATCGTCACGCGGATCAGCGCGAAGCTCGAGGAGCGCAAGAGCCCGGTGACCAAGGACCAGGACTGCGTGCCGATCGCGGACGCGATGCGCGACTACCACGAGCGCGGCATGCTCAGCTTCGGCATCCCCGCGCACAGCGGAGGCCGCGGC
>DASZDF010000089.1:0-2906 GCA_035942275.1 Solirubrobacteraceae bacterium
CGCGAGACCGCGACGAGGCCGAGGCGCTCGACCGCGAGCGCGCGTTCCGCGAGCACCTCGGGCTGCGCGTCGAGCGGCTGCTCCCGAGCGCGGCGCGCAGGCTCGAGCCGGCGCTGGCCGCGAGGATCCGGCTCGCGCTGCACGTCCCGGACGACCTGGCCGTCGACCCCCGCGACGTCGTCGCCGCGCTGGCCGCGCGCGTGGAGGTGCGCGAGGGCGTCGAGGTGCGGTCGCTCGACGACGTCGACGCCGACACCGTCGTCCTCGCCGGCGGCGCGTGGTCGGCGGAGCTCGCCGACGTCCCGGTCCGCCCGGTGAAGGGCCAGATCCTCCACCTCCGCGACCCCGCCGGCCCGGGCCTCGTCGACCGCGTCATCCGCTTCGCCGGCGGCTACCTCGTCCCGCGCGGCGACGGGCGCTACGTGCTCGGCGCCACCGTCGAGGAGCGCGGGTTCGACACGACGGTCACCGCCGGCGGCCTCTACGAGCTGCTGCGCGACGCCACCGAGGTCGTCCCCGGGATCTCGGAGCTGGTCGTCGAGGAGACGGCCGCGGGGCTCAGGCCCGGCACCCCCGGCAACGTCCCGATCGTCGAGCGCCGCGGCCGCGCGATCGTCGCGACCGGCCACTTCCGCAACGGCGTGCTCCTCGCGCCGGTGACCGCGGAGCGGGTGGCGGCGATGCTGCCCGTGCCCGCCCGGAGCGTGCCCGCATGATCGTCCTCAACGGCAGGCCCGCCGAGGGGGAGGGGAGCACCGTGGCCGGGCTCCTCGAGCGCCTCGACCTCCCCGACCGCGGCGTGGCCGTCGCCGTCGACGCCGAGGTCGTCCCGCGCGGCGAGTGGGGGACGTTCGTGGTGCCGGAGGGCGCGCACGTCGAGGTCGTCACCGCGGTGCAGGGCGGCTAGATGCTGACGATCGCCGACCGCACGTTCACGAGCCGCCTCATCCTCGGCACCGGCGGCTTCCCCAACCTCGACGTCCTCGCCGCCGCCATCGACGCGACGCAGACCGAGATGGTCACGGTCGCGCTGCGGCGCATCGACGCGGCCGGCCGCGACGGCCTCGTCGGCGTGCTCGACAGCGCGAAGGTCCAGGTCCTCCCCAACACCGCGGGATGCTTCACCGCGCGCGACGCCGTCCTCACCGCGAAGCTCGCCCGCGAGGCGTTCGAGACCGACTGGGTCAAGCTCGAGGTCATCGGCGACGAGCGCACGCTGCTCCCCGACGCGACCGAGCTGCTGGTCGCGGCGGAGGAGCTCGTCGACGCCGGCTTCACCGTCCTGCCGTACACGAACGACGACCCGATCCTGGCGAAGCGCCTCGAGGACGCCGGGTGCGCCGCGGTCATGCCGCTGGGCTCGCCGATCGGCAGTGGGATGGGCATCCGCAACCCGTACAACCTCGCGCTGATCGTCGAGCACGCGAACGTCCCCGTGATCCTCGACGCGGGCGTCGGCACCGCCTCCGACGCCGCGCTGGCGATGGAGCTCGGCTGCGACGCGATCCTCACCGCGAGCGCGATCTCGCGGGCCGAGGATCCGGTCGCGATGGCCACGGCGCTGCGCCTCGCCACGGAGGCCGGGCATGCCGCGCGGCACGCGGGCCGCATCCCCCGCCGGCTCTACGCGGAGGCCTCCACGCAGCACGCCGGATTGCCGACTTTCGGTTGAGGGGTCCACCCGGGAAGGCGGCGGCTAAGGGATCGGCGAAAGCTGCCGACCTTCCAGACCATGGCCACCGACACCGCGACCCGACACCGTCTCGTCACCCGTTCCGACTTCGACGGTCTCGTCTGCGCGGCCCTGCTCAAGCGCCTCGGGATGCTCGAGGACATCCTCTTCGTCCACCCGAAGGACATGCAGGACGGCAAGGTCGAGCTGCTGGCCACCGACATCACGACGAACCTGCCGTACAACGAGGGCGTCCACCTCGCGTTCGACCACCACGACAGCGAGGTCGAGCGGCTGCGCGACAGCAAGCCCGCCAACCACGTGATCGACCCGGCGGCCCGCTCCGCCGCGCGTGTGGTCTACGACTACTTCGGCGGCGACGAGCGCTTCGGCGGCTGGCCCTGGACGGAGCTGCTGTGGGCGGTCGACAAGGCCGACTCGGCGGACTTCAACGAGGCCGAGATCCTCGACCCGACGGGCTGGATCCTCCTGAGCTTCCTCATGGATCCCCGCACGGGCCTCGGGCGCTTCCGCGACTTCCGCATCTCGAACTACCAGCTCATGATGCAGCTCATCGACGCGTGCACGGAGCTGACGGCCGAGGAGATCCTCCGCACGCCGGACGTCGCCGAGCGCGTCGCCCTCTACCGGCTGCACTCCGAGCAGGCGGTGGAGCAGCTCCGCCGGCTCGCGCGCGTCCACGGCGACGTCGTGGTGCTCGACCTCCGCGAGGAGGACGTCATCCACCCGACGAACCGCTTCATGATCTACGCGCTGTTCCCCCAGTGCCGGGTCTCGATGCACGTGCTCTGGGGCCTCAAGCAGCAGAACACGGTCTTCGCCGTCGGCAAGTCGATCCTCGACCGCACGTCGCCCGTCGACGTCGGCGCGCTGATGCTCGAGTACGGCGGCGGCGGCCACGAGGCCGCCGGCACCTGCCAGGTGCCGAACGACGAGGCCGAGCTGAAGCTCGGCGAGCTCGTCACCCGCATCAACCGCGGGGGCTGAGCCCGAACAGCAGCGGGGCGTGGTCGCTGAGCGACCCCGCGTCGAGCCGTTCCCCGCTCGCGCGCGCGAACCCGCGCGCGAAGACGAAGTCGACGCCGCCCCCGCCGATGCGCTCCATCCCGGGGACGGCCGGGTCGCCGATGTTGAAGTCGCCGCCGAGCACCACGCGGGGCGCGCCGCGCGACCAGCGGTCCAGCGCGCCGACCGCGATCGCGATGTCGCGCTC
>DASZDF010000090.1:0-1637 GCA_035942275.1 Solirubrobacteraceae bacterium
GGTCGTCCCCGCCGCGGCCGACCAGCAGGTCGTTGCCGCCGCGCCCGTAGAGGCGGTCGGCGGCGTCGGTGCCCTCGAGACGGTCGGGGCCCGCCGTGCCCGTGCGGTCCTCCGCGAGGGCGGCCGCGCCCGGTAGCGCGAGAGCGAGGGCGAGCATGATCGGGACGAGGCGGCGCATCCGACGACCATGATGACGGGCGTCCGCGGCCTCTCATCGTTTTCTCACGGAGCGTGAGAACACCGTGAGAGCAGTGCCACGAACCCGACCGTCGCGGGATCACTCCTCCGACACATCGACGAGGAGGAGCCACATGCACGTCACCAAGCCCGCCGCGACCGCGCTGACCGCGCTGGCGCTGCTGCCCGCCACCGCGCTCGCCGCCACCGTCATGGGCGGGCCGGGGAACGAGCGCCTGCGCGGCACGCACGCGCCCGACCACATCGACGGCAACCAGGGCAACGACCTGATCCTCGGGCGCGGCGCGAACGACACGCTGATCGGGGGCGCCGGCAACGACGTCGTCCGCGGCGGGTGGGGCGACGACAACATCCGCGGCGACGCGAACCTCGTCGGCGACCGGACCTCCTTCGACCGGCTCTTCGGCGGCGCGGGGAACGACACGCTGCGCGGCGGCGACTCGCAGGACCGCATCCACGGCGGCGACGGCAACGACACCGCCTTCGGCGAGCACGGCCGCGACCGGATCTTCGGCCACCGCGGCGACGACACGCTGCACGGCGCGGGCGGCGACGACCGCCTGCACGCGGGCCTCGGTGTCGACACCTCCTACGGCGGCGACGGCAACGACGTCCTGCGCGCGGGCGCGCCCGCCGACGTCGCGCACCCCGGCGACCAGGTCGGCGACACGCTCGACGCGGGCGCCGGGGACGCCCGGCTGCGCACGCGCGACGGCGAGGTCGACCGGATCGCCTGCGGGCCCGGGCACGACCGCGCGTTCCTCGACGCCATCGACGTCATCGTCGACGCGAGCGCCACGAACCCGAAGGGGTCCTGCGAGCGCGTGCAGCGGCGCCCGGCGCGCCGCTAGGCCTCACCCGCCCCGCTCGCCGATCCGGACGAGCGGGGCGGGCAGCGGCTCGGCGTCGAGCAGCGCGGCGAGCTGCTGCGCGCTCTCGATCGTGAACCCACCGCTGATCTGGGACCCGTTCCTCGCGTCGATCCCGTCGGGGTTCGCCCGGAAGTCGACGAACGGGACGCTCAGCAGCTCGTCGTCGAGCGCGACCGCGAAGTGCTGCGCGAAGCCGAGCGGCTCGCCGCCCGGCCGCTGCCGGCGCTGCCCGCGCCGGGCGATCGTGCGGGTGAGGGTCTCGAAGTCCGTCCTGCCCTCCGCCGTGAAGTCGAAGGTCACCGTCGGCTGCCCGCTGCCGCCCGGCGACTGGTCGAAGCTCTGCTCGGGGCCGACGATGTCGCTGCCGTCGAGCGCGACGTCGTCCTCGAGCACGTACCAGGCGTCGCTCTTGGGGTCGACGCCTTCCTCCTGTGGCGAGCGGAGGATCACCGTCCCTGGCTCGATCTCGACCGTGCGCCGTCCACGAGCGGCGCGCTCCGCCGCCTCGGCCGACAGGAACGGCCCCGCCGCGGAGCGCCTGTCGTCGTCGACGACGTAGAAGAGGCC
>DASZDF010000091.1:0-3377 GCA_035942275.1 Solirubrobacteraceae bacterium
GGTCGCGGTCGCCGGGCTCGCGCGCCGGCGCCTCGTGCTCGTCCCCGTCGTCCTCGCCGCGCTCATCGCGGTGCCGGTCGGGACGGTCAAGGGGGACGTCGACGAGGGCGAGCGCGTCATCCACGAGGTCGACACCGAGTACCAGTACGCGCGGGTCGTCGAGCGGGCGGACGGGCAGCGCGACCTCGAGCTGAACGAGGGGCAGGCCGTCCACTCGATGCGGCGCCCCGGCACCTACCTGACCGACAACATCTGGGACGAGTACCTGGTCGCGCCGTTCGCGGTCCTCGACCGCCCGCCGGGGCGCATAGCGATCCTCGGCAACGCGGCGGGCACGACCGCCCGCGCGTACGGCCACTTCTACCCCGAGACCTACGTCGACGGCGTCGAGATCGACGGCGATCTGACCGAGATCGGGCGCGAGTACTTCGATATGGACAACCCGCGCCTGCGCACGTTCACCGACGACGCGCGGCCCTACCTGCGCCAGACCGACGAGCGCTACGACGCGATCCTCGTCGACGCCTACCGGCAGCCGTACATCCCGTTCTACCTCGCGACGCGGGAGTTCTTCGAGCTGGCGCGCGACCGGTTGCGACCGGGCGGGGTGCTGCTCGTCAACGCCGGGCACCCGGAGGGCAACGACGACCTCGAGGAGGTCCTCGGCGCGACGATGGCCGACGTCTTCCCGTCGGTCCTCCGCGACCCGGCCGAGGACACGAACACGCTGCTGATCGCGACGATGGGCGAGGCGTCGCCGGCGAAGCTCGTCGACGCGCTGCCGCGCCTGCCGGCCGACCTGCGCCCCCGCGCCCGCCAGGCGATCGCGCGGATCGGCCCGCGCCTCGACGGCGGCAGCGTCTACACCGACGACCGCGCGCCGGTGGAATGGCTCATCGACGCGTCGATCGTCGAGGTCGCGGCGCGCGGCGAGCGCTGATCAGGCGCAGAGCCTCCGCGCCCTCACCCGCGCGGCGACGTAGGCCGTGCGCCGCTTCGCGCGGACGCGCGACCACCGCCGCAGGGACCGGATCGTCCGCGCCCTGCGCACCTTCGCGCGAGCCCGGTCGTACGACGCCTTGGCACGGTCTCGTCGCGCTCGAGCCCGGGTGCACGCGGCACTCACCGTCGGCCTCGGCGTCGGCGCAGCGGCGCGCGGGCACCCGTCCGGCGCCACGCCGGCGACGGTCGGGCAGCGGTCGGCGCCGTCCGCGAACCCGTCACGGTCGCGGTCGGGCTGGGCCGGCGGCGGGCAGCCGTCCGGCGGGACGCCCGCCGTGGTCCGGCAGCGGTCGGAGGAGTCGGCCACGCCGTCCCCGTCAGCGTCCGGGCACCCATCGGCGGTGCCGGGGACCGTCGCGCAGCGGTCGACGTCGTCGTGGAAGCCGTCGCCGTCGCCGTCGGGCGGGGGCGGAGCCGTGCTCGTCAGGATGCTCGCCGGCTCGACGCGGAACCGGTAGTCGTCGTTGGCGCAGTCGCCCACGATCCGCAGCGAGTAGTGCGCGGGCGCGGGGCCGTCGTAGCGCAGGTGGTTGTGCCTGTTGTCGTAGGCGGAGATCCGGACAAGGCGGTTGTCGTCGCTCGCCCGCGCGAAGAGGCCGGCTTCCAGCGTACAGCCGTCGTCGAAGGGGGTGTTCACGGCGCTGTTCGTGATCACGACGTCGAACGACCCGCCGCCGTTCGTGTAGAAGAAGAACCAGTCCGCCTCGGACGACGAGTCGATCCGGCCGCCGTAGAGCTTTCCTTCGAGCGGGCCGATCGCGCTCGCGGGTGCGCGGCCGGTGTTCGGCGTGCCCTCGGCCGCCCCGGGGACGGGCCCGGTCGTGATCGGACCCGTGGGCTTGAAGCTGTAGTTGCCGCCGCAGTTGGTCCCGCCCGTTCCGTTCAGCCGGACGTGGTAGGTGCCCACGCCGTTGAGCGGCTGCGAGAGCGATCCCGTGTTGCCGCTAGCGACGGCCCCGTTCTTGAGCGTCCCTCCGTCGGCGTCGGCGATCCGCATCCGGAGCCCGTCGGAGCACTGGTTGACGCTCGAGTTCGTGACGTCGATCTTGAGCGTCCCCGCACCCGAGTCGTGCACGACGAACCAGTCGTCCTCGTACTGGGTGGCGATGTTCCCCGTGTAGACCGTGTTGTGCTGGAGCGGGCCCTTGGCCTGCTGGATGCCGTCGTTGGGCTCGGGCGCGGGGACGGCCGAGGCGGGTGCGGGCAGCGCCAGAACGGTGCCGAGCGCGGCTGCGAGGACCCACCGATTCCGTGGCATGTCGATCTCCTGACGGGGGTCTCCGTCCCCCCTGAATGCGGGTGCGACGACCGTATGGTCAGCGGGCGAACAGCGTCAATGGGCACTAGTACCCATAGCTGTTGATTTCCCCCGATTGCGGGGGTTATGGTGCTCCCCGGTGCCGCTGCACTCCGCCCGCGGCGGCGCCCACGATGACCTCGGAGGAGGCTCCCCTCACCACCCGTGAGCTCGAGGTCCTGCGGCTCGTCGCCGAGGCCTACACGAGCGATCAGATCGCGGACATGCTCGCGATCAGCCGCCGCACGGTCGACCACCACCGCGCGAATCTCCTGTCGAAGCTCGGGATGAACAACCGCGTCGAGCTCACGCGCTACGCGATCCGGCGCGGGCTCGTCGAGCCGTAGGCGGCGCTAGACGCCTCGGACGAGCGCGGCCATCTCGCTCGCCGGGAGCGGGCGGCCGAGGAGGAAGCCCTGCGCCAGCGGCGCGCCGTGCGTCACGAGGAAGTCGCGCTGGACCTCGCTCTCGACGCCCTTCGCGACGGCGGCCATGCCGAGCGAGCGGGCGAGGGCGAGGACGGCCGCGAGGATCGAGCCGGCGCGGCGGTCGCGCGGGACGCCGGTCAGCAGCGTGCGGTCGAGCTTGAGCGCGTTGGCGCGGAGGTCCTGGAGCCGGGCGAGCGAGGCGAGGGCGCCGCCGACGTCGTCGATCGCGACGGCGAAGCCGGCGTCGCGCAGGTCGGCGGCGAAGGCCGCGGCGCGCGAGGGCTGCGAGACCGCCGCGCTCTCCGGCAGTTCCACGCAGAACGCCTGCGGGTCGAGGCCGTGGGACGCGACGCGCTCCACGATCTCCGCCGCGAGGCCGGCGCGCGCGACCTCCTTGGCGGACACGTTGAAGCTCAGCCGCGGCACGAGCCCGTCGTCGCCCCACGCGCGGGCGTGCCGGCACAGCGCGTCGAGGACCCACGCGTCGAGCTCGCGGATCAGCCCGATCTCCTCGGCGTCGGGGAGGAACTCCGGCGCGCCGATCAGCCCGCGCTCCGGGTGGTCCCAGCGCACGAGCGCCTCGGCACCGGCGAGCTTCAGGTCGTGCGGCGCCCGGACGGGCTGGAAGTGCAGCTCGAGCTCGTCGCGGT
>DASZDF010000092.1:0-1999 GCA_035942275.1 Solirubrobacteraceae bacterium
CTCGTCGATCACCCACGACAGCCCGAGGTCGTGCTCGTCGTAGGTCAGGAGCTTCGTCACGAGCGCTTCAGCGTACGGAACGTGATCGAGTAGCGCAGCGCCTTCGTCGCCGGGATCGAGTGCTGCCACGACCAGCGCGCCTTGCCGGTCAGCACGTACGCGGAGCGCGGCGCCAGCTCGACCGCTGCGGTCTCGCGGCCGGACTTGAGCGTGCGCTGGAAGCGCATCCGACAGGGCGAGAGCAGCGAGACGCCGGCGACCTTCGAGCCGAACATCGGCGCGTCGCGGTGCCAGCCGATCCCAGCGCCCTCCGGGTAGCGCGAGACGAGGATCTGGACGAGGTCCTCGGGCTCGCGCTCCATCAGCCCGGCGCAGCGGGCGCGAAGGAACTCGAGCTCCGCGGGCAGCGGGTCGGCGGGGACGAGCTCGCCCGACTCGTAGTCGTAGTCGAGGCCGAAGTGCCGGACGGTCCGCTTCGCCTCCTGCCCGCGCATCGTGATCGTGCGGAACTCGACGCCGCCGAGCGCCGCGAGCACCGCCCGCTCCTCGCCGGGCGTGACGAAGTCGTCGACGTAGATGAGGCCCTCCGGTGCGTCCAACGTGCGGCGGTCCTACCCTCTGCGACATGACCGACCCCCGGTCGCCCGCCGAGCGCCTCCTCGACCGCAACCGCGAGCCGGAGGACTCCGGCCGCGCGCTGTCGCGGCACGCGCGCCAGTACCAGCGCACGCTCGAGGGCTACCTCCAGGCCGGTCACCGGCCGCGGTGGATGGAGCGGCTGGGGGAGATCGACTACGGCGTCAACCGCGAGCGTCGGCGCCTGCAGCGCGCGTACGAGTCGCTGCGGCTGGAGTGCGACGGCGACCGCGCGGCGTTCGCGCGCCGGTGGCGCGAGACCGCACGCTCGTGGTCGTTCGAGGACGTCAACGAGCTGATCGGGCAGCACAACGAGTGGTTCCCGATCGAGCGCCAGCTCCCGATGGACCCGCGCACGCGCGACTACGTGCTCATCCACGGGCGCTCCTACCGCCGCGAGCCGCTCGACGCGGCGTGGGTGCTCGCGGAGTTCCCAGCCGAGGCGTAGATGGAGCGCGGCGGCACGGTCCTCGCGGGCCGCTACCGCATCGTCCGGCACGTCGGGTCGGGCGGGATGGGGACGGTCTACCTCGCGCACGACGAGTCGCTCGGCCGCGACGTCGCGGTGAAGTCGGTCCACGCCGAGCCCGAGTCCGAGCACGGGCGCCGGATCATGCGCGAGGCGCGGCTGGGGGCGGGGCTGCGGCATCCGCACCTCGTGACGGTCTACGACGTGCTGCCCGAGGGCGGCGCGCTGCTGCTGGTCATGGAGTACGTGGCGGGGGAGACGCTCGCCGACGCGCTGCGCCGCGGGCCGCTGGAGGTGGAGCGGGCGCTCGAGGTGCTGCGCGCCGTCGCCTCCGCGCTGGATCACGCGCACGCGCAGGGGATCGTCCACCGCGACGTCAAGCCGGCGAACGTCCTGCTCGGCGAGCGCGGGGCGGTGAAGCTGGTCGACCTCGGGATCGCGACGGCGGCGGACTCGACGCGGATCACCCGCACCGGCGGGACGCTCGGCACGGTCGCGTACATGGCGCCGGAGCAGTTCGAGCCCGGGCAGGTGACGTCGGCGGTCGACGTCTACGCGCTCGCCGCGGTCGCGTTCGAGTCGCTCTCCGGGCGCCGGCCGTACCCGGGGGCGACGGCGTTCGAGGTGTTCGCGCGGCTGCGCGAGGGCGCGACGCCGCCGGACGTGCGCGAGCTGCGCCCGGAGCTGCCAGATGGCGTGGGGCGAGCGTTGCAGCGGGGGATGGCGACGGACCCGCTCGGCCGCCCGGCGACGGCCGGCGAGCTCGTCGCGGACCTGGAGGCGGCGCTGCGCCCGGAGGAGCCGGCCGCGGAGCAGCCCGACACCACGCGCCCGATGCCGGCGGTGGAGCGGCCGCGGGCGGAGCCGTCGAGGCGCCGCGAGCGGGTGGGGCGC
>DASZDF010000093.1:0-6620 GCA_035942275.1 Solirubrobacteraceae bacterium
GTGCTCGAGAGGCTCGCGGCCGAGGGCGGCGATCCCGCCGCGATCGTGGAGCGCGAGCAGCTCGGCGCGCTCGGCGACGACGGCGAGCTGCAGGGGATCGTCGAGGCGGCGCTGGCCGCCAACGGCGACGCCGCGGAGAAGCTCCGCGCCGGGCACATGAAGGCGATCGGGCCGATCATCGGCCACGTCATGCGCGAGACGAAGGGTCGCGCCGACGGTGGCGAGGTCACCCGGCTCGTGCGCGAGAAGCTCGGCCTCTAGCAACCTCACGCTCCATCGCCATGATGTAGCGCTGGCGGTCGCGCCAGAGGGTGTACGGCGCCCCGAAGTCGCGCTGGTTGCGACGGCGCTCCTCGGCCAGCTCGGCCGCGAGTCGCTCGCTCTCCGGCCACGGGATCTCGCCGGCGAGCACGGCCGCTGCCCAGTTCGCCTGGGCCTCGAAGAGCGGCAGCAGCGCCCCCTGGCCGACGACGAGTCCGATGAAGAAGAGCCCGCGGGCGCCGGGGTGCGCGACGCCCTTGTACAGCGGCATGTACCGCGGCCCGAAGCCGGCGACGAGGCCGTCCGGCAGGAACGCGAGGTCGGGGTCGTAGCCGGTGGCCTCGATCACCGTGTCGGCGCGCAGGACGGCGCCGCCGGTGAAGACGACCTTGTCGCCGTCGTAGCGCTCGATCCCCGGCCGGAGGGCAAGCTTCCCGGCGTTCAGCGCGGCGCCGAGCCCGTCCGCGGTCGCGATGGGCTCCTCGAAGATCCGGTGCGCGGGCGCCGGCAGACCTCCGCGCCGCGCTGCGCGGCGCGCCCGGCGGCTCATCAGCATGACCGCGGCGCGCCGCGCACCGAAGGGCAGCAGCCGCGACGCGATCCGCGTGTCGGCCAGGTCGAAAGGGACGCGGGGGTAGAGGTGGCGCGGCACGACGTGCATCGGCGTGCGCACTGCGAGCGTCACCGACCGCGCGTGCCCGACGAGCTCCAGTGCGATGTCGAGGCCGGACGTGCCCATGCCGGTGACGACGACGTCCTCGCCCGCGAACTCGCCCGGCGAGCGGTACTCGCCCGAGTGAAGGCGCGGGCCCTCGAAGTCGCCGGGGATGTGGCGCCGGCGCGGACGCGCGAGCACGCCGGTGGCGACCACGATCGCCCGGAACATCTCAGGCTCGCGGCCCTCGACGGCGACCTCCCAGCCGCCGTCGCGAGGCTCCGCGCGCTCCACCCGCGCGTTCAGCTCCACGCGCTCCCGCAGGCCGAAGCGGTCGGCGAAGGACTCGAGGTAGGCCAGGAACTCAGTGTGGTGGATGAAGGGCCTGCCGCGCCACGTGATGCGGTGGACGCGGAACGACGTGCGGTAGCGCGAGGTGTTCGAGGTCAGGGAGTCGTAGGCGAACGTGTCGCCGTGGCGCCACATGCCGCCGATCCCGTCGCGCGCCTCCAGGATGCGGAACGGGATCCCGCGCTCCGACAGCGCCTGGCCCGCCGCAAGCCCGGCACCACCGGCCCCGACGACGCAGACCTCGTCCCGCATGGCGCCTTTCTACCCTGCTCCGCGCATGGCGTCCAAGGACAACAGCGGCGGAGGGCTCTCCCTCCAGACCCTCGTCATCGCCAGCGTCTCGTCGCTGGCGGCGGCGCTGTTCATCCACAAGTTCTGGCAGGGCGGCGCGATCCTGGGCGCTGCCGTCACGCCCGTGATCGTGGCGCTGGTGTCCGAGGCGCTGCGCAAGCCGGCCGAGATCGTCACGGCGCGGACGGGCCGCACGGCCGTCAACCCGCCGCCGGTGGTGACGCCTTCCAGGCGAGACGACGCCTACGGCATCTGGGAGGACCAGAAGCCGCGGCGGTCGCTGCACGTCAAGGTCGCGGTCGCGACCGGGCTGATCGCCTTCGCCGTCGCCGCGTTCTTCCTGACCGGCGCCGAGCTGGTGCTCGGCGGCGCGAGCGACACCGACAAGTTCCGCGTGCTTCCGGGCAAGCAGGAGCGCAAGCGCGACGCGCCGCGGCCGGCCTCGACGCAGCCGCAGGAGGAGACGCCGGCGCCCGCGCCGGAGGAGGAGGCGCCCGAGGAGGAGCAGGCGCCGGAGACCGAGCCGCCCGCCGAGACGGAGCCACCGGCGGAGACGGCGCCGCCGGAGGACGAGCCACCGCCGACGGCCCCGCCCGCGCAGACGACGCCGCCCGAGCCGCTCCCCTAGGGAACCGGTCGTGCCGCGCTGCGGCGAGGCGTAGCATCCGGGCCATGTCGCGACTCATCCGCATGGACAGGACCGGGCACACCACCGTCGCCGAGTGGGAGACGACGGACCAGGCCTCGATCGACGCCGCCGTCGAGGCGTTCCGCCGCGAGCTCGACCGCGGCTACTTCGCGCTCGTCTCGACCGGGCCCGGCCACGCCGAGCAGGTCCGCGAGCTGCCGGTGGACGCCGACACGGTGATCCTGCGGCTGCCGATCAGCGGCGGCTAGTGGCCGCGGCGGGGGAAGCGGCCGCCCCGCTCCCAGCGGCCGCCGCGGACGCCCCCTCAGCGCCGCTCCCCGAGACCGCCGCCGTCCGGTGGCGGCCGCGGATGGACGAGCGGCGCCTGCGGCTCTACGCCCGGGCGTGGACGCTGACGACGCTCGCCCACGTCGTCCCCTTCGTGATCACCGCAGCCGTCCTCGTGCTCATCGAGCCGTGGCTGGCCCCGATGTCGGCGCTGGCGCTCGCGCAGGCCTGGATCATCCCCGAGCTCTACGCGAACCGCGGCGCGAAGGTGGTGCGCCCGAAGCGGCGCGTGGGGGAGGAGGCGGAGCGGACCGCGCTCGGCCTCCTCGGCGACCTGATCGGCCACGACGCCCGCGAGCTGCACGCGCGGACCGGCCTCGTGCTCGAGCCGGGGCGCTTGGGAACGTGGCTCGTCGGCGAGGCCGGAGCGCTGCTCGTGCGCGACCGCCACGTCCACTGCTTCTGCGTCCGCGTCGACCACCCCGAGCTGCCGAGCGCCGACCGGATCAGCCACCTCCTGCTTGCGCTGCGCGCCGACGAGCAGGGCTTCGCGACGGTCGCGAACCAGGCGTTCGCCGGCGCGCGGTGGCGCGTGCGCCGCCGGATCCCGAAGCCGATGCGCCCCGCGCTCGACGCCGCGGCCGCGGCGCGCAGCGGCTGAGCGGACCTCCGGCCGGACGCCGGCCGTATCGAGAGCGTGCACGCCCGCGCGCTTCTCCTTGCCGCGGCCTGCCTCGCCGCGTGCGGCGAGCGCGAGGTCCCGGCCGCGCCGGTCGTCGGCTGCGAGCGCGGCGGCTCCGGCACGCTCCCCGCCGCGGCGCGCGAGGCCGGCGTCATCGCGGGTCCGCTCCTGTTCGCCTACGGGATGGAGCTGGCCGGTCATCCCGAGATCGTGCGGCCGCAGGCCGAGATGCTGCGCGAGCTGAGCCGCAGCGCGTCGGCCACGGAGGGTGAACGAGCGCGTGCGGAGGAGACGCTCCGCCACACCCCGCGCGACGGCTACGGCGTCGCGGAGTTGATGGTCGTGCTCGAAGCCGGACAGCGGGCGACGGTCGCGCTGCCGGGCAACGAGCAGGAGCGTGCCGCCTTCGTGTACACGAGCCGAGCCGTCGAGACCGAGCGGGCGGGGGCGGCCGGCATCCACCGCATCGCGGAGGGTGACGCCGCGGTCACCTTCGAGGCGTGCGAAGTCGGGCCGACAAACTGGCTGGGCGGGCTCGTCGTCGCCGGGCCGCCGCGCTGCCTGCCCGTGCACGTGTGGGTCGATGACGCGGAGGAGCCGCTGCTGACCCACCTCCCGATCGCCACCGGCGACCGGCCGTGCCGGCTCGACACGCGGGCCACTCGGCCATCCGTCGATTCGGACTGACGGGCCGTACTCCGGCGGGCAGGCTGAGCGCACCATGCCTGTCATGACGAACGCACCGCACCGCATCCTCCTCCTGCCGGACGCCCGGCCGCGCGCCGAGCTCGCCGCCGCCCCGAAGGTCCGCCGCTACCGCCTCGCCCGCCTCCGCGTGGCGCAGACGCGCCAGCCCGCCGAGCCTCGTTTCGAGCACATCGCTCGCGCATACGACTGAGCCAGGCGTACCATGGGCTTCATGGAAGAAGCCCGTTCAACAAGCCTGCTCAGCAAGGGCATCGCCGCCGTCGTCCTCCTCGTGGCGGCGTGGATCCTCATCAAGGTCGTCATCGGGGTGGTCTCCGCCGTCTTCTGGACGGTGCTCACGGTCGCGGCGATCCTCGCCGTGCTGTGGGCGTTCTTCACGCTTCGCAGCTGAGTGGAGCCCTTCCTCGTCATCGCGTTCTTCTTCGGCCTCGCCGGCGGCGTGGTGGGGAGGATCAAGGGGTCCTCGTTCCTCCTCTGGTTCCTCGTCAGCGCGATCCCGCCGTTCGTCGGGCTGCTCGCCGCGGTCCTCTACCGCGTCGAGCGCGACGAGCCGCGGAGGGTCTGCCCGGGGTGCGGGAAGGTCGTGAAGCTCTACGAGGCGCTGTGCACCCGGTGCGGGACCGAGCTCGAGTACACCGACGAGGTGATCCCGCCGGAATCGGCGCTGGTGCGACAGTAGACTCGCCCCACATGCGAGCCGTCGACGCCATCATGGAATGCCTCAAGGCGGAGGGCGTCGAGGTCGTGTTCGGCTACCCCGGCGGGGCGAACCTCCCGACGTACGAGGCCTTCGTCGACGCGGGCATCCGGCACATCCTCGTCCGCCACGCGCAGGGCGGCGGCCACGCGGCCGAGGGCTACGCGAAGGCGACCGGGAAGGTCGGCGTCGCGTTCGGCACGAGCGGCCCCGGCGCCACGAACCTCGTGACGCCGATCGTCGACGCGATGATGGACTCGGTCCCGACCGTGTTCTTCACGGGCCAGGTCCGGACCGAGCTGCTCGGCACCGACGGCTTCCAGGAGGCCGACACGATGGGCATCACCATGCCCGCCGTGAAGCACTCGTGGATGATCCAGCACCCGCTGGAGATCCCGCGCGTCGTGCACGAGGCCTTCCACGTCGCCCGCACCGGCCGCCCGGGCCCCGTCGTGGTCGACATCCCGATGGACCTGTCGAGGGCGGAGATCCCGTACGAGCCCGTCACGGACGTGAAGCTCCCCGGCTACCAGCCCACGACCGAGGGCAACGCGAAGCAGATCCGCCAGGCCGCCAAGGCGATGGCCGCGGCGCGCCGGCCGGTCATCTACGCGGGCGGCGGCGTCGTCCTCGCGGGCGGGTCGAGCGAGCTGACCGAGCTCGTGCGGCAGGGGCGCTTCCCCTGCACGTGCACGCTGAACGGCCTGGGCGCGTATCCGGCGCCCGACCCGCACTGGCTGGGGATGCTCGGCATGCACGGCACCCGGGCGGCCAACTACGCGATGGACGAGGCGGACCTCATCGTCGCCATCGGCGCGCGGTTCGACGACCGGATCACGGGCAAGCTGAGCGAGTTCGCGCCGCGGGCCAAGTTCATCCACATCGACGTCGCCCCGGCGGAGATCTCGAAGAACGTCCCCGCGCACATCCCGATCGTGGGCGACGCCAAGCGCGTGCTGAACAAGCTCCTGGTCGAGTACCGGGCGCTCGAGGCCGACGCCTCGCGCCTCGACGAGTGGTGGTCGCGGATCGAGGGCTGGCGCGAGAAGCACCCGCTGCGCTACGACGACTCCGCCGACAGCGAGATCAAGCCGCAGTTCATGATCGAGGCGCTGTACGAGGCGACCGGCGGCGACGCGATCGTCGCCTCCGACGTGGGTCAGCACCAGATGTGGACGGCGCAGTACTTCCACTTCAAGGGCCCGAACCGCTGGAGCAACTCGGGCGGCCTCGGGACGATGGGCTTCGGCCTCCCGGCCGCGATGGGCGCCCAGGTCGGGCGGCCGGACGAGACCGTCGTGTGCGTCACCGGCGACGGCTCGTTCCAGATGAACGTCCAGGAGCTCGCGACCTGCGCCCAGAACGGCATCCCGGTGAAGGTGTTCATCATGAACAACGGCTACCTGGGCATGGTCCGCCAGTGGCAGGAGCTGTTCTGGGACCGCCGCTACTCGCAGGTCGACATGGGCGCGTTCCCCGACTTCGTGAAGCTCGCCGAGGCCTACGGCTGCACGGGCGTGCGGATCGAGGACAAGGGCAAGCTCGTCTCCGGCATGAAGGAGGCTCTCGCGACCGACGGCCCGGTGGTCGTCGACGTGCGCGTCACCAAGGAGGAGAACGTGTACCCGATGATCGCGCCGGGGGCTCCCGCGCGCGACATGGTGGGCTGATGGAGACCAAGGAGGTCCTGTCGCTCGAGGAGCTGGAGGCCGCCGGTGGGATGCACACCGGCCGCAAGCACATCCTCTCGATCCTCGTGGAGCACAAGCCGGGCGTCCTGACCCGGATCTCCGGCCTGTTCGCGCGGCGCGGGTTCAACATCGACACGCTGACCGTCGGGCCGACCGACGAGGAGGGCGTGGCCCGCATCACGCTGACCGTCGACGGCGCGCTTCACCCGATCGACCAGGTCACCAAGCAGCTGCACAAGCTGATCAACGTCCTGAAGATCCGCGACCTCGAGCCGGCGGACACCGTCGCCCGCGAGCTCGCGCTGTTCAAGATCGCGGTCAACGACGGCGCGCAGCGGGCCGAGGTTATGCAGATCACCGAGATCTTC